>NZ_JASCPO010000131.1:0-15854 GCF_029960145.1 Pseudomonas sp. PS01299
CGCTCCCACATTGGTACGGCGTACACCGATCAGAATGTGGGAGCGAGCTTGCTCGCGAAGGCATCAACTCGGTTCATCGGTTGGAATCCAGAAGCTGCATCCGCGCGATATACGCCTGAATTTCCTGCTCAGCCTTCTCGGCGCTGTTGAACGGCCCCTCAAGGGTGTTCTCCCGCGTGCTGAAAAACAGTTCGCCATTGACCCGACACAACCGGTCGCTGCGAAAGTGCGTGGCGGGGGCGCTGTCATCGGCGCGCATTCCGTACATGATCCGGCTCCTTGAGTGATCCGTTGCAGGGATCCAATCAGCTTATGCCTGAAGCACTTGGCGCGCTTCGTCAGCCGATCAACGGCAAAACGTCAATTTAATGCTGCGACCTGCACAGTTTCATTCGCGGCCTGGCCCGAACTGTCCCTGTGTTGCGTCTGTCGGCGGGCCTAGAATGACCGCTCTCGTCAGCAGGCATTGGGGTTCGCATGCACATTTCATCCGGTCGCTGGGTTTACGGTCTGTTCCTGGCGCTGCTGACGGCGTTTTTGTGGGGCATCCTGCCGATCAAACTCAAGCAGGTGCTGCTGGTGATGGACCCGATCACGGTGACCTGGTTTCGCCTGTTGGTCTCCGGCGGCTGCCTGTTCATCTACCTGGCAGCCACGCGCCGCCTGCCGAGCCGCAAGGTGCTCGGCCCCCGGGGTGGCTGGCTGGTGCTGATGGCGGTGCTCGGGCTGGTGGGCAACTACGTGCTGTACCTGATGGGCCTTAACCTGCTCAGCCCCGGCACCGCGCAGTTGGTGGTGCAGATGGGGCCGATCATGTTGCTGATTGCCAGCCTGTTTGTGTTCAAGGAGCGCTTCAGTATCGGTCAGGGCATTGGCCTGGCGGTGCTGCTGATCGGCTTTGTGCTGTTCTTCAATCAGCGTCTGGCTGAACTGCTCACCTCATTGTCGGACTACACCGCCGGCGTGTTGCTGGTGCTGCTGGCCTCGACGGTCTGGACCTTCTACGCACTGGGGCAGAAGCAATTGCTCACGGTGTGGAATTCGTTGCAGGTGATGATGGTGATCTACCTGTTCTGCGCGCTGTTGCTGACACCGTGGGTGCATCCGCTCGAAGCACTGGAACTGAGCCCGGTGCAGGGCTGGCTGCTGCTGGCGTGCTGCATGAACACGCTGATTGCCTACGGTGCCTTTGCTGAAGCACTGGCGCACTGGGAGGCGTCACGGGTCAGTGCGACGCTGGCGATCACGCCGTTGGTGACCTTTGGCGCGGTGGCGATTGCCGCCGGGGTGTGGCCGGAATATGTGCATGCCGAGCAGATCAATGGGCTGGGTTATGGCGGGGCGGTGCTGGTGGTGCTGGGGTCGGCGCTGGTGGCGTTGGGGCCGTCGTTGATTGCCGGGTTGAAGGCGCGGCGGATGCGGATTGCAGCCAGTTAGACCGCGTTATCGTTCTTCGCGAGCAAGCCCGCTCCCACATTTTGATCGGTGTATGCCGTACCAATGTGGGAGCGAGCTTGCTCGCGAAGGCGGCCTGTCAGGCGCTACAGGACTCAGCCCTTGGCGCCGGCCTCGATCATGTTCTCCGGCCGCACCCAGGCATCGAACTCCTCACTGGTCAGATACCCCAGCTGCAGCGCCGCCTCGCGCAAGGTCAGGCCTTCGCCGTACGCCTTCTTGGCGATTTCCGCCGACTTGTCGTAACCGATGTGCGGGTTCAGCGCTGTCACCAGCATCAGCCCGCGTTCCAGGTGTTTGGCCATGACTTCGGCGTCGGGTTCAAGACCGGCGATGCAGTGCTGCTGGAAGTTGCTACAACCGTCGGCGAGCAGGCGGATCGATTGCAACACGTTGTGGATGATCACCGGTTTGTAGACGTTCAGTTGCAGGTGACCCTGACTCGCCGCAATGCCGATGGTGACGTCGTTGCCCAACACCTGGCAGGCCAGCATCGACAGCGCTTCGCACTGGGTAGGGTTGACCTTGCCGGGCATGATCGAGCTGCCCGGTTCGTTGGCCGGCAGCTTGACTTCGGCAAAGCCTGCGCGAGGGCCGGAGCCGAGCAGGCGCAGGTCGTTGGCGATTTTCATCAGCGCCACGGCGAGGGTCTTCAAGGCGCCGGACAGACTGGTCAGCGGCTCATGCCCGGCCAGCGCAGCAAACTTGTTCGGCGCAGTGACGAAGGGCAGGCCGGACAGGGCAGCGAGTTCGGCGGCAATCGCTTCGCCAAAGCCGTGCGGCGAATTCAGACCGGTGCCCACCGCGGTGCCGCCCTGCGCCAGCTCACACACCGCCGGCAGCGCGGCGCGGATCGCTCGTTCGGCGTAATCCAGCTGCGCTATGAAACCCGACAATTCCTGACCGAAGGTGATCGGCGTCGCGTCCATCATGTGCGTGCGACCGGTTTTCACCAGTTTCATATGGCGTGCGGCCAGTTCGGCCAGGCCGCCGGACAGCTCGGCGATCGCCGGCAGCAATTGCTCCTGCACGGCTTTGGCAGTGGCGATGCTCATGGCGGTGGGGAAGCAGTCGTTGGAGCTTTGCGAGCGATTGACGTGATCGTTGGGGTGCACCGGCGTTTTGCCGCCGCGCGGATTGCCGGCCAGTTCGTTGGCACGGCCGGCGATCACTTCGTTGACGTTCATGTTGCTCTGGGTGCCGCTGCCGGTCTGCCAGACCACCAGCGGAAACTGGTCGTCATGCTGACCGTCGAGCACTTCGTCGGCGGCTTGTTCGATCAGGCGGGCAATGTCGGCGGGCAGGTCGCCGTTGCGGTCGTTGACCCGGGCAGCGGCTTTCTTGATCAGGGCCAGGGCGTGCAGTACCGGCAGCGGCATGCGTTCCTGACCAATGGCGAAGTTGATCAGCGAGCGTTGCGTCTGAGCACCCCAGTAGGCGTCGTCCGGGACTTCGATCTGGCCCAGGCTGTCGGTTTCGATACGGCTCATCGTGCACACTCCTGTTGGTCTGTTTGCGCAGTTTAGGCCCGGTCAGGCCCAGGTGGTTCCCTCGAACCGATTGTTGACCGGTAAAACCCGGCCAATCAAGCGCGGCAAGGGCCGGGGGTTGAGCCACGAGGTTTTTTAGGCGCAGAATGGTCGCCCTTGGGGTTTTACCTCGCCTAGCTGAAAAGGAAACTCGATGACTCGTCTTCGTGCCATCTGCACCGCGGTTGCACTGGTTTGCGCCAGCGGCCAGGTGCTTGCCGATACCGCCAGCCACAACGCCAGTGCTGAAGCTTTCCTGACCCTGGCGCACGCTGACAAGCTGGGCACTCCGGTGTACATGCAAGTGCAGCAAATGTTCGCTCAGCGTTTTGAACAGACCAAAGCCCCGGAATCCAAGAAAGCCGTACTGGAAACCTACCAGGCCAAGGCCAACGCCGCCCTGGACCAGGCCATCGGCTGGAACAAGCTCAAGCCTGACATGGTCAAGCTCTACACCAGCAACTTCAGCGAATCGGAGCTCAAAGACCTGGTCGCGTTCTACCAGTCGCCACTGGGCAAGAAAGTCCTGGAGAAAATGCCGCAGCTGACCCAGCAATCGGCCCAGATGACTCAGGCCAAGCTGGAAAGCGCCGTGCCTGTCGTCAACAAGTTGCTCGACGACATGACCAACGAGCTGGCACCGAAAGGCGCTGCGCCGGCCAAGAAGAAGTAAGCGGAGTTCGTGATGACCATGCAACAACGCATCGAATCGACGCTGGGCCTGCTGCAGCCTGAGCATCTGCAAGTGCTGGACGAAAGCCACATGCACAGTCGCGGGTTACAGACGCACTTCAAGGCAGTGGTGGTCAGCGCGCAGTTCGAAGGCCTGAACCGGGTCAAGCGCCACCAGAAAGTCTACGGCACGCTCGGCGAGCTGATGGGCGAGTTCCATGCGTTGGCGCTGCACACCTACACCCCGCAGGAATGGGCAGAAGTCGGCGCCGCCCCGGCGTCGCCGACCTGTGCCGGCGGTAGCAAACACTGACTTTGGATGTAACGGGCTTTTTGTGGTGTGGGAGCTTTTGTGGCGAGGTGATTTAGCGAAACGTCGCACCGCCTCGATCGGCTGCGCAGCAGTCGTAAACCCACAGAATGCGGTATCCCTGAGAGACTGCATTCGCGGGTTTTGGGGCCGCTTCGCAGCCCATCGGGGATAAATCCCCTCGCCACAGAGTTCTCGGCACATCCTATAACGATCCTGTTTTTGCTAGAATCCGCAACGCGCCGCTCACCCGGCGCGTTTTTTTTGAATCCGGTTCACCCTTTGCGAGGGTAGCCACCTGGAGAAATACCCATGACACAACCGATTGTCGTGGCGGCACTGTATAAGTTCGTCACCCTCGAAGATTACGTTGACCTGCGCGAGCCCCTGCTGCAAGCGATGGTCGACAATGGCATCAAAGGCACTCTGCTGATCGCCGAAGAAGGCATCAACGGTACGGTTTCCGGCACTCGCGAAGGCATCGATGGCCTGCTCGCCTGGCTGAAGAACGACCCGCGCATGATCGACATCGACCACAAAGAGTCGTACTGCGACGAGCAGCCGTTCTACCGCACCAAGGTCAAGCTGAAGAAAGAGATCGTCACCCTTGGCGTCGAAGGCGTGGACCCGAACAAAAAGGTCGGCACCTACGTTGAGCCGCAGGACTGGAACGCGCTGATCAGCGACCCGGAAGTGCTGCTGATCGACACCCGCAACGACTACGAAGTGGCGATCGGCACCTTCGAAGGCGCCATCGATCCGAAAACCACCAGTTTTCGCGAATTCCCCGACTACATCAAAGAACACTTCGACCCGGCCGTGCACAAGAAGGTCGCGATGTTCTGCACCGGCGGCATTCGCTGCGAGAAAGCCTCCAGTTACATGCTGGGCGAGGGGTTCGAAGAGGTTTACCACCTCAAGGGCGGCATCCTGAAGTACCTCGAAGAGGTGCCGCAGGAAGAAACCAAGTGGCAGGGTGACTGCTTCGTGTTCGACAACCGGGTGACCGTGCGTCACGACCTCAGCGAAGGCGACTACGATCAATGTCATGCCTGCCGCACACCGGTCAGTGTTGAAGATCGCGCCTCCGAGCACTACGTGGCCGGCATCAGCTGCCCGCATTGCTGGGACAAGCTGAGCGAGAAAACCCGCCGCAGCGCCATCGATCGGCAGAAGCAGATCGAACTGGCCAAGGCGCGCAACATGCCGCACCCGATCGGCTACAACTATAAACAAGCATCCACCGAGGCATGATCATGACTGCGCGCCTGCTCTATGTGATGGATCCGATGTGTTCCTGGTGCTGGGGGTTCGCCCCGGTTGCCAAGGCATTGGTCGAGCAGGCGCAGGCAGCCGGGGTGGAGTTGCACCTGGTGGTCGGCGGGTTGCGCACCGGTAGCGGTGCGGCGTTGGAACCGACTACGCGGCGCTACATCCTCGAGCACTGGCAGGCGGTCACTGAGGCTACCGGCCAGCCGTTCAAGTTCGACGGGGCGTTGCCCGACGGTTTTGTCTACGACACCGAGCCGGCCTGTCGGGCAATCGTCACCGCGCGCAGCCTGGCGCCGGATTGCGCGTGGACGCTGGTCGGCCTGATCCAGCAGGCGTTTTATGCTGAAGGTCGCGATGTCACTCAGGCCAGTGTGTTGGTCGAACTGGCTGAAAAGGCTGGCGTGCCGCGCATCGAATTTGCTGCCTTGTTCGATCATGCCGACCAACACAAAGCGACTCAGGCTGATTTCAGCTGGGTGCAGGATCTGGGCATCGCCGGGTTCCCGACCCTGCTCGCCGAGCGCAACGGCCAACTGGCGCTGTTGACCAACGGCTATCAACCGCTCAGCGAACTCTCGCCGCTGCTTGGTCGCTGGCTGGAGCGCGCCGCCTGTGCCTGACCTGGCCGATGACACGCCAGCCGTAAAGCGTGTCGACCGGCTGAGCTGGGCAGAAGTCCGGCGCCTGGCACTGCATCACAAAAAATCCCTGTGGATCGCCAACGGCGTGGCCGTGCTGGCGACGCTGTGCAGTGTGCCGATTCCGTTGCTGTTGCCCTTGCTGGTGGACGAAGTCCTGCTCGGGCATGGCGATGCCGCGCTGAAAGTCATGAACCACGTGCTGCCGTCGATGTGGCAACAAGCGGCGGGTTACATCGGCCTGATGCTGGTGGTCACCCTGACTCTGCGTTGCAGTGCCCTGTGTTTTGGCGTGTTGCAGGCGCGGCTGTTCGCCCGGTTGGCGAAAGACATCGTCTACCGCATTCGCGTGCGCCTGATCGAACGCCTGAAAAGGATTTCCCTCGGCGAATACGAAAGCCTCGGCAGCGGCACCGTGACCACCCATCTGGTCACCGATCTGGACACACTCGACAAGTTCGTCGGCGAAACCCTCAGCCGGTTTCTGGTGGCGATGCTGACCCTGGTCGGCACCGCGAGCATCCTGATGTGGATGCACTGGAAACTGGCGCTGCTGATCCTGCTGTTCAATCCGCTGGTGATCTACGCCACGGTGCAGTTGGGCAAGCGGGTCAAGCACCTGAAGAAACTGGAGAACGACAGCACCTCGCGTTTCACTCAGGCCTTGAGCGAAACCCTCGATGCGATCCAGGAAGTGCGCGCCGGCAACCGTCAGGGTTTCTTCCTCGGGCGACTCGGCTTGCGCGCGCAGGAAGTGCGTAACTATGCGGTCAACTCGCAGTGGAAGACCGATGCGTCGAACCGCGCCAGTGGTCTGCTGTTCCAGTTCGGCATCGACATCTTCCGCGCGGCGGCGATGCTCACGGTGCTGTTCTCCGACCTGTCGATCGGCCAGATGCTCGCGGTGTTCAGCTACCTGTGGTTCATGATCGGCCCGGTCGAACAACTGCTCAATCTGCAATACGCCTACTACGCGGCGGGTGGCGCACTGGCGCGGATCAACGAACTGCTGGCGCGGGCTGACGAGCCGCAATACCCGGGCGGCGTCGATCCGTTCAAGGGCCGGGAAACCGTGGGTATCGAGGTGCAGGGACTGAGCTTCGGTTACGGCGATGAATTGGTGGTGGATCAGATGAACCTGTCCATCGCCCCCGGTGAAAAAGTCGCGATTGTCGGCGCCAGCGGCGGCGGCAAAAGCACTTTGGTGCAACTGTTGTTAGGGCTGTACACGCCGTTGTCCGGGACTATCCGTTTCGGCGGTTCGACCCAACAGGAAATCGGTCTGGAGCTGATTCGTGAAAACGTCGCGGTGGTGCTGCAGCATCCGGCGCTGTTCAACGACACCGTCCGCGCCAATCTGACCATGGGCCGCACCCGCAGTGACGAAGCCTGCTGGCAGGCACTGGAAATCGCCCAGTTGGAGACGACCATCCGGGCGTTGCCGGACGGACTCGACAGCATCGTCGGACGTTCCGGCGTGCGCCTGTCCGGTGGTCAGCGTCAGCGTCTGGCGATTGCGCGGATGATCCTCGCCGAGCCGAAAGTGGTGATTCTCGACGAAGCCACTTCAGCCCTCGACGCTGCCACCGAATACAACCTGCATCAGGCCATGGCGCGCTTCCTCAATGGCCGCACCACGCTGATCATTGCCCATCGCCTGTCGGCGGTGAAGCAGGCGGATCGGGTGCTGGTGTTCGATGGCGGGCAAGTGGCCGAGGATGGCGACCACCAGCAACTGATCGCCGATGGCGGCCTCTACGCCAAACTCTACGGCCATCTGCAGCGCCTGTAATCAGCCCCACAGCACCTGTAACGCCGCCTCGCCGCCGTCATGGCCGAACTGCTTCATCACCACCGAACAGGATTCGCACGGGCGCATGGTTGTTGCGATGTCGACCGCGCGGATCTCTGTCGGGTCGGGATATTTCTCGCGCAGCACGCTGATCAGTTTGCTTTCGCTGTCCAGCGAGGTCGGCCGGCTGGTTTGCGTCGGCTGATAGGTTTTCAGCTCCTTGATGGTCAGCGGCACGGCCAGCAGTTGCCCTTGCTCGGTGACCTCCAGCGAGGTGCGCGGGAAGTTTGGGTTGTAGTCGATGTTGACGTAAGTGGTGTCGCCGATCCGCACGTGATTGGCACCCATGTGGCGAAACAGCGGCAGGCGCTGGGTGCTGCCTTGCGCGCCGGACACGCTGACGTAGATCTCCCGTTTGCCACTGGTCGTGGTGACTTCGGCATAGGCGATGTTACGTGCGTTGACCGGCCGCTCACGCACGGGCAACAGGTTGTGCAGTTTCTGCATGGCACTGTCGATGCGCAGGGCCGCGTTGCTGTTGGCCGGGTTGATTGTTGGCGACAGAAACAACGTGTCGAAAATCTCTGCGGTTTTCTGCCGAAAGGCTTCCGGCGCTTCCTTGCTTCGCGCCCAAGTGACGGCGCCTTCGGGCAGGCGGGTGACGATCATCCGTGTCGAGTGATCGAACATCAGTGCTTCGCCCGGGCTGGTGTCGACCTTCAGCCATTTCATATTGTTTGCAGGCATGGCCGTGGTGCCGATGGGGATCGCGATCTGTTCCATGGTCTGCATCGCGCGCTGCACCGATTCCAGACCATGGATGCGCACGATGTTGTTGGCATGCAGCGAGCCGGTGTAGACGGTCAGCAGTTCAGCGCCGAGGGTGCCGTCGGCCAGTTCGGCGGGTGCCAGGTGCTTGAACGTCAGCTGCCTGCCGGGGATTTCGCCTTTGGCGAAGGTTGCCAGGTAGTACTCGTGGTGGTTGACCCGGAAAAACACATGGGTGGCCGAGTCGTCGATGGCCGGCATCAGCACTGCGCCGACCTGATGTGAATCGTCAATGCCGTCGTAGGTGCCGCCGGTTTTTATCCGCGCATAAATGCCTTTGCGAAACTGCAGCGTGGCTTGAATCTGCTGTCTTGGTACCAGCCTGCCTTGATTGAAACCCAGGCGACGCAGGTCGCCGTTGAACAGCCTCGGGCGGTTATCGATGATCTGATAAAGCCTGGCTTCGACCGCCAGGAACGTTCCGTCACGCCGGGGCAGGGTGGCCGGCTCCGAAACCCGCTCGCCGAACCATGGCGCGTAACCCTTTTCCTTGTCGATGGTGCCGACGGCGGGCGTCGGGGCGGGTTCTGCGGTGATGTAGCTGACGCGGCAGTCGCCCGCGCCCGGTGCGCGACGGATCCGGCACGGCAGCAGCGTCCAGTGCTGACTGTCATCGAGCAGCTCGACCCGGCGCAGTTCATCGCCGTCGAGTCGATAGGGCACATCATCGATCAAGACCGTGGTGCGTCCGCCAGCCTCGGGGACAAGCTCGACGCGGGTGTTCGGCGCTACTTCGATATCGATCTGATCGTCGGTTTTTTTCACGGTGCGGTAGTGCGAACGCCCCAGCGAAAAATCATGCTCGTGTGCGAGCAACTGCGGCCCATAAGGGCGGTCGGACAGCGGATCGAGCAAGTGATGCCGCGAGCCGCCGACGTTGCGCACCGGCACATCGTCAATGCCTCTGACCACGGCCAGATGATCGGCAGGGTTCAGCGCTTTCCAGCGCCCGGCATCCAGTGCCTGGGGCAGACTGTGCAGCAGGTCATAGTCAGCGCTTCTGCCGGCCAGCCTTTTCAGACGTGCAACCGCGCGGTGTTCCAGATGCGCCACGGCCCGCACTGCGCCGATCGCACCTCGGCCGCCGAGCTTGAGCAAAGCAGGCGCAGCGTCCAGCGGATTGAGGTTTCTCAAGCTCGAAACCAGCAGGTTTTTCGACAATTGCGCCATGCGTGGCAGGGCGACGCGAATCGCCATTTTCCCGGCCACGGCCGCGAGGCGAATGCTGCCGGCGACGAATTTGCCCAAGGGAATCGCGAACGAGACGATATCGAGGAGCAGGCCGAGTACGCCCATTGCGCGTTTGCCCGGACTGTCCGACTGCAGGTCTTCGAGACTGCCCCAGAACGGGATAAAGCCCTTGAGGGCATGAGTCCAGTGCTGTTTGCGGCTGTCGCGCTCGAAACGGGTATCACCCCAGGCCTCACTGCGCAGCGCCTGCTCATCGGCATAGAACAACCGGGTCGCGATGAGCGAGGCGATGTGCGCCGTGCGCGGCGAGGTGAAGGTCAGGTTCGGCGAACTGTCGTGATGGGCCGCCGGGATCATCGAACCCGGGAGGGAGTCGCCCAGCGGTTCGAGAATCGCGACGCACTTGGCGCCGGGGGCGGGTGTCGAACCGTCCCAGTGTGCTTTTCGATCGAACGGCAGGCGGCGGGCGACGATGCGGCTGATGCTCTGGCCCTTGGTCCGTCCACGTTTGGGCGGCAGGGGTGGCAATAACAGACCGCCAACATGTGTGCCATCCAGATCCGGGCGTTTACGAATGATGCCGGCACGAGGCAGGCATTCGTAGAATTGTGGCGGGCCCTGATACGTCGCCTGCAACACGAAGCCCATGCGGGCCCGGTGCGGCAGGATGTTTTCCGCTGTCTCCAGGTGAGCTTCGATATGCCGTGTCGGATCCCTGAGGCTGTGAATCCGCACTTCGCCGTGCTCCAGTGCCCGGCGGTCGGGCCACGGCAGTGTGACCAGCAGCGACTTGATCAGGTATTCATAGGCTTTGCGGGCCTCGCTCAGATAGTCGTCGAACTGCTGCTCGAACAAGGGCCTGATCTCGGGCAAGGTGCAGTTGCTCGGAAACCGTGAAAGGCGTCGGCCTGGATGTCCGGTGTCGAAAAAACCGCTTTGCAGTTTGCCTGCTGCGTTGAGGCTGATCCATTCGCTGGCACTGCGGCCATCGTTGCTGACGTACCAGCGTGTGTCGGGGCTCAACCCGCCGGCGGCATAGACCTCCAGCAACGGCCAGGTCGGCAATGCCACATCCGGGGTGTCAATAATGCTGCGTCGGCTACGGTTGGGCGTTGAAGGATGGTGGCGTTTGAGGCGAATCGTCGTGTGATCGTACAGCTCGTTGGCCAGCGCCTTGTCCAGTTGCTGTTTTGCCAATGCGAGTCGCCGTGGCGGCTCGATGTCCAGTTGCAGGATCGCTGCGTTCAATTTTTTCTTGTGATCTTCCAGCGCTAGCAGGGCCGGTTGATCGTCGGATGTCTCGCTCGCTGCAGCCGGCGCTCCGGTGGCCAGTGTCCAGGTCTGTGCGGCAGCCACTCGGGTCATGGCGATCAGGGTTTGCAGGTCGGTGCTGGCGTTTTCGCTTTTGTGCAGCGGCAGATCGACCAGTTGCTGAAAGCTCAGATGTTCCAGCAACTGTGGATCAAGGGCATGTGCGAGGTGCACGCCATGCACGAAATTGACCCAGACCACCGAGCTGGCGTACGGCAGGTCGTCAGGAATGTCGCGTACTTGGAAATCCAGTCCGAACTGCGTCAGGCATACCCATCCCAGCAGATGTTTTTCGGTCGGGGTCGAGGTTCGATGAGAATCCTCCAGGTGCTGTAAAAAGTCCCGGCGAATGCTGGCGTAGCTGGCGCCGTGGTGAGCGCGCTGTTCCAGCGCAAAACCGGCCACTTCGGTCGAGCTGCTGTCGCCGGGCAGTTCGTACCATAGACACAACGCTTCGAGCAGTAAACGCAGGCCGATGTCCGGGACGGTCGGCTCATCGGGCCGGGCGCCGTACCATTGCAGTTTCTGCAGCAGGCGCTGGCCCAGGTCACGCGCCTTGGGGGTGTCGAGCAGGCGTTCCAGGCAGGCGGCAGGCTGCTGTTCCAGTTGCTGGCGGGTGAATGGGGGCGTTACTTCGCTGGCCAGGCTGTCGATGGCCGACAGGGTTTTGCCGGTAAGCCAGTCGCCAATCAGGTCGTGAATCGCGGCTTTGTCATCGTCGCTCATCAGTCCCGTCAGCGCCGGCTGGTGTCGCAGATTAAGTCGGTGGCAGGCGCGTTGTTCTTCGACCTTGCGGATCAACCGGGCCAGTGCGGTGGCGTCCTGTGCATCCGTAAATGTGAACCCGGACTCACGCAGCAGTTGTGACAACGGCAGCAGCCTGTCGGAACGCAGGTGTGCGCCTATACTCAGCAACGCTCGCTGAAATTCTTGAATTGTGCTGGAGGCCCGGGTGACATCCTCGATGGTGAAGCGGGCGCAGCTGCCATCGGGACGATTGAAGGAAAAGCTGCAGTGACCGGCTGCGGCGTCGACTTGCAGCAATGATCCTCTGGACGTTTGCAGGTAGGCCGCCAATTGTGGCTCGCCGCTGTCATCGAACAGTGCTTGCAGAAGGTTTTGCGCCTGGTCGTGGGCTGCACCCAGGCGTGAATGTGTCTGGGGTGTGAGGTAGTAGGTCTGCAGTGAGGTCGATGCGTCGAGCACGGCGCGCAGGGCAGAGATCATTGCGCGGTATTCGCTCTGTTGGGCAGTATGGCGTTGCAGCGTGGCGGAAGGTGACTGCATGGAAAACGGCTCTGGAATGATTGAAAGCCGTCAGTGTCGAAGCATGGCGAACAGCGGGTGCGGTACATACGTATCGCCGGTTGAAAATGTCCTGGTTTGCTGGAAGGGGTCGCTCCCTTGTCTGGCTCTGGCGATCTCCCCTTGAAGATGACAGTGCGTGCGCAAAGGACCTCATGAAGCATAAAAGGACTCTCGGAACGCCACGGTTGTTGGGCATCGTCTGGCCATTTATCGCCGTCGTGTTATTTCAGGCGTTATTGGGGGGCGTGAGTCTTTACGTCCTGTCGGCCGTTCGCGGCTATGTTGCCGGCGAGAGTCTCTGGTCCAAGGGCCAGAAAGACGCCATCTATTACCTGAACCTGTATGCCGACAGCCGCGACGAGGCGATCTTCCTCAAATACAAGGAAGCGATTGCCGTGCCTCAGGGCGGTCACCAGTTGCGTCTGGCGCTGGATCGTCAGCCGCCGGATCTGCAGGCGGCGCGGGAGGGGATTCTCAAGGGCGGCAACCATCCCGACGACGTCTCGAGCCTGATCTGGCTGTACCTCAATTTCCGTCATTTCAGTTATCTGGAAACCGCGATCGACCGCTGGACCATCGGCGACGCCTATCTGGTGCAACTGGACAATGTCGCGCGCGAGATGCATCAGGGCATCAGTGGAAACATCGCGACGCCAGCTGATATCCAGCACTGGAAAGCGCAGATCTTTGCCATCAACGACGGTGTGACGCCGGCGGCCAAGGCGTTCAGCGATGCCTTGGGTGAAGGCTCGCGGATGATCCTGCGCCTGCTGTTGTTCACCAACCTGGCCACAGCGCTGGGGTTGATCGTGCTGGCATTGTTGCGCACCCACAAACTGCTCAAGCAGCGGCATGCCTTCGCCCAGGCGCTGCAACTGGAGAAGGATCGGGCACACATCACCCTGCAATCGATTGGCGACGGGGTGATCACCACCGACGTCAACGGCGCGATCGATTACATGAACCCGGCGGCGGAGGCGATGACGCACTGGAAGTCCGAGCACGCGGCGGGGTTGCCATTGGCAGCGCTGTTCAATCTGCTCGATGACAATGCGCAGACCGAAGGGCTGACGCTGATCGAGCACATTCTCAGCGGGCAACTGATCGGTGGCAGCGAGCACTCCAAACTGATTCAGCGCCTGGATGGCAGTACGGTCTCGGTGACGCTGGTGGGCGCGCCGATCCGCAACGCCGAGAAGGTTATCGGTACGGTGCTGGTGCTGCATGACATGACTCAGGAACGGCAATACATCGCCAACCTGTCGTGGCAGGCGACCCACGATGCCCTGACCGGTCTGGCCAACCGCCGCGAGTTCGAATATCGCCTGGAACAGGCCCTGCACAACCTGACGCGCCAGCCCGGTCGGCATGCGCTGATGTTTCTCGATCTGGACCAGTTCAAACTGGTCAACGACACCTGCGGTCACGCCGCCGGCGATGAGTTGCTGCGGCACATTTGCACGCTGTTGCAATCGGGCTTGCGCGAGAGCGACACCCTCGCGCGGCTGGGCGGCGACGAGTTCGGCATTCTGCTGGAGAACTGCGCCCCGGATGCCGCCGAGAAAATCGCCGAGAGCCTGCGCCAGACCGTGCAGAACCTGCACTTCGTGTGGAAGGGACGGCCGTTTTTGACCACTGTGAGCATTGGCCTGGTGCACATCGCCCAGACCCCGACCACCCTCGAAGCGTCATTGCGCGCCGCCGACATGGCTTGCTACATGGCCAAGGAAAAGGGCCGCAACCGGGTGCAGGTCTATCATGCCGACGACTCCGAACTGTCGCTGCGCTTCGGCGAAATGGCCTGGGTGCAGCGCCTGCACATGGCGCTGGAGGAAAACCGCTTCTGCCTCTATGCCCAGGAAATTGCTCCGCTGGGCGCTACAGCCCATGGCGGGGGGCACATCGAAATACTCTTGCGTCTGCATGACGAAGCCGGACGGATGATCCTGCCGGACAGTTTCATTCCGGCGGCCGAACGTTATGGTCTGATGAGTCAACTGGATCGTTGGGTCGTCGAGAATGTTTTTAAAGTGATTGCCCAATGTATTACCGAACAACATGAAGGTCCGTTGGCAATGTGTGCGATTAATCTTTCAGGCATTACTATCGGAGATGACGCGTTCTTGCACTTTCTGCGTGAACAGTTTGTTAATTACGCTATACCCCCTGAAATGATTTGTTTTGAAATTACTGAAACCAGCGCCATTGCCAATCTCGGCAGCGCAATTAGATTTATTAATGAACTCAAGGGCTTAGGTTGTTACTTCTCACTTGATGATTTTTGTGCCGGAATGTCTTCATTCGCTTATCTGAAACATTTGCCTGTAGACTTCCTGAAGATCGACGGGAGTTTCGTAAAGGATATGCTGGACGACCCGATTAACCGTGCAATGGTCGAGGTGATCAATCACATCGGGCATGTCATGGGTAAGCAGACAATTGCCGAGTTTGTTGAAACAACCCAGATCGAGCAGGCATTGCTTGAAATCGGGGTGGATTACGCTCAGGGTTATGTCATCGAACGCCCGCAGTTGTTTACCTGCGACAGTTTGCAAAGTCGGCCCGCCAGACCGCAGCCGCTGTTGTTCAAGGCGCCTGGCACGTTCCGTTGAAATATCTTGCCGATCCTTACAATCACAAATCAAAAGGAGCCGAACAGTGATCGACACATTCAACCGAACCGGACCACTCATGGAAGCTGCAAGTTATCCTGCCTGGGCACAACAGCTCATTGCAGATTGCAGCGAGAGCAAGCGCCGGGTTGTCGAACATGAACTGTACCTGCGCATGCGCGATAACAAGCTCAGCGCCAAAACCATGCGCCAGTACTTGATCGGGGGCTGGCCAGTAGTTGAACAGTTTGCGTTGTATATGGCGCAGAACCTGACCAAAACCAAGTTTGCTCGCCATCCTGGGGAGGACATGGCGCGCCGCTGGTTGATGCGCAACATCCGCGTCGAACTCAATCATGCTGACTACTGGCTGAACTGGAGTCGCGCGCATGGCGTCAGCCTGGAGGATCTGCAGGCCCAGCAAGTACCGCCGGAACTGCATGCGCTGAGTCACTGGTGCTGGCATACGAGTTCGGCGGATTCGCTGATCGTCGCCATCGCTGCGACCAACTACGCTATCGAGGGGGCGACCGGGGAGTGGTCGGCGCTGGTCTGCTCAACTGGCGTGTACGCGGCGGCGTTCCCGGAAGAAGAGCGCAAGCGCGCGATGAAGTGGCTGAAGATGCATGCCCAGTACGACGACGCTCACCCATGGGAAGCGCTGGAAATCATCTGCACGCTGGCGGGCATGAACCCGAGCAAGGCTCTGCAGACCGAACTGCGTCAGGCGGTGTGCAAGAGCTACGACTACATGTACCTGTTTCTGGAGCGTTGCATGCAACTGGAGACCGCCGATCGGGCGTTGCACGGGCGTGAGCGTCGGGCACTCGTAGAGAGCTGATTTTCGGCAAAACGCCAAACCAAATGTGGGAGCGGGCTTGCTCGCGAAAGCGGTGTGTCAGGCAGCAATTGTTTGACTGACACACCGCTTTCGCG
>NZ_JASCPO010000132.1:0-15822 GCF_029960145.1 Pseudomonas sp. PS01299
GCCGAAGGCTGCGATCTTTTGATCTTGTTTTTTAAAAGCAACATCAAAAGATCGCAGCCTTCGGCAGCTCCTACAGGGGGGGGCCGGGCAGTTAGTTCGGGACGCGGCGGCCGTCCAGTACCCGGTTGACCATCAGTTCACTGAGCATGATCACCTGATGCAGCATCAGCATGGCCCGGCGCTGTGGGTGGTCGACGACGTCGCCGATATCGCGGGCCATGTCGCTGGCGGCGGCCAATGATTCGCAGGCTTCGACGAGCAAGGTTTCTTCGTCCACGGTGGGGTCGATGAGGAAGATTCTGTTCGCCTTGCATGACGAGGTTGAAGGGATCGAGATCTTCAATGCGCCGGGGTTGAGGTAGAAGTTGATGGCGCGGTCGGTTGCCGCTTTTATCTTCTGCGGGTCGAGGGCTGGGTCGTACGGGATCGAGGTGTCTGGGGGGTTAGGTGTGGCTTTGAACATAAATATCTAATTCCTGATTGAGAGCCGCGACCGTTCTCTACTAAAAGAAGGGTGGCGGCTGTGCACAGGTTAGTAGACCGGAGGAATTAGCAAGACCGGCGCGCTCGAGAGCGCCCTGCGCACAACCACCATCGAAGTGCAGGCAATAGATACGCCTGGCTCAATGGGACTCATGCACTTACTAAAACCATACGGGCTACTAAACCCGACCACCGATGGGCAGTGGCAGGAAAACGATATAGCGCAGGGTATGGTCGTGTAAGCCGGCGGATTCTGGCGTACGCGTAGGTAACGGCGCAAGGCGTTGTAGCCGTTATGGCGTAACGGTTCGTGTACTTTAAACGTGGTTGCGGGGTTATGTTTATTTGCGGGGTTTGCTCTGTTGTTTTGATTTTGTCTGATAGGCCGCTTTCGCGAGCAAGTCGAATCGTCGCACCGCCGCTCCCACAGTTGGAATGCTTGCATTCAGTGGGAGGTTGGTCGGCTTGTGAGCCGTCATCGCTGGCAAGCCAGCTCCCACAATTTGACCGAGTGCATTCAGTCGGAGATTGGTCGATCGGGAGACCGCTTTCGCGAGCAAGCTCGCTCCCACAGGTTTCCTGGCGGCTCTGGTGATTTGCATTACGGCCTGAGGCATCTGGAAGGAACTGCCCGCTCACAGACCAGTCGCATGAACAGGAAGCCGTTTTTTCAGAGGAGTGAACGTGTCCAGCGATCCCAAGCGTCACGCCGTAGACGCCCCCGTCATCCATCGCCTGCGCGTGCTGACGGTCAACACTCACAAGGGTTTTACCGCCCTCAACCGGCGCTTCATCCTGCCGGAACTGCGCGAAGCGGTGCGCAGCACCTCGGCCGATCTGGTGTTTCTGCAGGAGGTGGTGGGCGAACACGAGCGCCATTCCAATCGCTACCACGAGTGGCCGCAAACCTCGCAATACGAATTTCTTGCCGACAGCATGTGGAGCGACTTTGCCTACGGGCGCAACGCGGTGTACCCCGATGGTCATCATGGCAATGCCCTGCTGTCGAAATACCCGATCCGCGAATACCGCAACCTCGACGTGTCGATCACCGGCCCCGAGCGCCGCGGCCTGCTGCACTGCGTGCTGGACGTACCCGGCCACGCCGAAGTCCACGCGATCTGCGTGCACCTGAGTCTGCTGGAAAGCCACCGCCAATTGCAGTTGCAGTTGCTTTGCCAGTTGCTCGAATCATTGCCCGACGATGCACCGGTGATCATTGCCGGCGACTTCAATGACTGGCAGTTGCAGGGCAATATCGCCCTCGCCCGCCGCGATTATCTGCACGAAGCCTTCGAACGCCACCACGGCCGCCCGGCCAAGACCTACCCCGCGCGTTTTCCACTGCTGCGCCTGGACCGCATTTACCTGCGCAATGCCAGCAGCCACGACCCGCAGATCCTCGGCAACAAGCCGTGGACGCACTTGTCGGACCATTTGCCGCTGGCGGTCGAAGTGCATTTGTGAGCACAGACAACGACTTAGATATGTGCAGAAAAACAAACACTTGCAGCGCCTGATTTAGCCGTACCGCTCATCGTTCAGTTTCTTGACGCATGGGCATCACTCTTCTTATCTCTACCTTACTACCCCCGGAATCACTAACCGGGGCGACCCTTCCGGCACTCGCGAAATCGAGCGCCGCGGTTCGCCCCGCCCCATTCGGTCGCCCCTCGTTCGGGGTAGGAGAGACGCCAGAAAAGAGAGCCCGCATGCGCTTGCAAGGTAGACCTCCATGAAAAGCTCATTCACCCCGCAAGAAATCAAAGTGACGTTTTGCACAGTGTCGAGTTCGATTCTGCTGTGCTCATCCATGGAGGCGCAGGCCGGACCTGCGGCGGATGAAACCACTCCCTGGTATCACCAGGACATGCCCGTTCTGACCCTGCCGGCAACCGTTGTCACCCCCGAGCCACAACGCCTGAGTCCACGTCCCGATTTGCGCGGCACCGACCTGATCACCGAAGATCTGGCGCCGGCAGCCTGGGACCGGTTGTACGGACAAAGCGCCCGGCAAGCGCAAACCGACGTGCTTTCGCCAGGTTTTGCCACGCCCGGCAACGGCGACTTCAAAGGCCCGCCCGTGCTCACCGTGCAAAGCGCCGGCGGTCACACCCAGACGCTCGGCCTGATTGGCGGATACAACCAGATCCAGGCCAACAGCGCCGGCCTGTTCAGCAGCCGCGCCCTCGCCGATCCGACCACCGACACCCTGAATCTGCAAGGCCAGAGCCTCGGCGCTTATTACCGCCTGACTGGCGCGCAAGGCTGGCATGTCGACCTGACGGCCAGCGGTGGCCGGGTCAGCGGTTTCAGTCGCAACGAACAAGGCGTGCGCCAGGCCACCGAAGGCAGTGCGATGACCTTCTCGGTCGAAGGTGGGTATCCGATCGGCCTGGGCGGCAACTGGGTGGTTGAACCCCAGGCGCAGCTGATCAATCAGCGCATCACCCTCGACACGCCGTACGCGGGTGCCGGCAACGCTTCATCATCGGATCTGTCGGCATGGAGCGGCCGCGTCGGCGCCCGCCTCAAAGGTAGCTACGATGTGAACGGTCTGCCCGTGGAACCCTACGTGCGCACCAACCTCTGGCACACGGTGTATACCGGCAACACGGTGACCCTGGACCAGGTCGACAAGATCAGCAGCAGCCGCAAATCATCGACGGTCGAATTAGGGCTCGGATTAGTGGCGCGGGTGACGCCGGCGGTCAGCCTGTATGTCAGCGCCGATTACAGCAGTGATGTGGATGACAATGACTTGAACGGGTTGATTGGCAGCCTGGGGGTGCGGATGCGTTGGTGATTTCGGCTTGAGGGGCGATGGCCTCTGAGCTGACGCCATCGCGAGCAGGCTCACTCCTACAGGGAGACGCATTCCAAATGTAGGAGTGAGCCTGCTCGCGATGGCAGCGACGCGGTCGCGGATCAACCCTCCGGCTTGAGAATCAACACCGCCAGCGGCGGCAGATTCAGCTCCAGCGACAGCGACTGCCCATGGCTCGGCACCTCTTCGGTAAACGCCCCGCCGCCATTGCCATAATTCGAACCGGCGTAGGTGTCGGCATCGCTGTTGAGCAGTTCGTTCCAGCGTCCGGCGAACGGTACGCCGACCCGGTACGACTGACGCGGCACCGGGGTGAAGTTGGCCACCACCAGCACCGGTTTGCCGTCCTTGCTCCAGCGCAGCCACGCGTACACGCTGTTGATCGCGTCATCGCCAATCAACCACTGGAAGCCCTGCGGTGCATCGTCCTGGTCGTGCAGCGCCGGTTCTTCGCGGTACAAGCGATTGAGGTCGCCGACCAGTTTCTGCACGCCTTTGTGTTCCGAGTATTGCAGCAGGTACCAGTCCAGTTGCTGATCGTGATTCCACTCGCGCCACTGGCCGAATTCGCAGCCCATGAACAACAGCTTCTTGCCCGGATGGGTCCACATGAAACTCAGATAGGCGCGCAGGTTGGCGAATTTCTGCCAGCGGTCGCCGGGCATCTTGTCGATCAGCGAATGCTTGCCGTGCACCACTTCGTCGTGGGAGATCGGCAGGATGAAGCGCTCGGACCAGGCGTAGACCAGACCGAAACTCAGTTCGTTATGGTGATGCGCGCGGTACACCGGATCCTGCTGGATGTAGTGCAGCGAGTCGTGCATCCAGCCCATGTTCCATTTGTAGGCGAAACCGAGACCACCCTGCTGGGTGCTCTGACTGACGCCCGGCCATGCGGTGGACTCCTCGGCGATCACCAGCGCCCCCGGGGCTTCCAGTTCGACCACGTCATTCAAGTGCCGGAGGAAATCGATCGCTTCCAGATTCTCGCGCCCGCCGTGACGGTTCGGTACCCATTCGCCGGCCTTGCGCGAATAGTCGCGATACAGCATCGAGGCCACCGCATCGACGCGCAGGCCATCGATGTGGAAATGCTTCAACCAGTGCAACGCCGACGCCAGCATGTAGCCGTGAACTTCAGTGCGCCCAAGGTTGTAAATCAGCGTGTCCCAGTCCTGATGAAAGCCTTCCAGCGGGTTGCCGTATTCGTACAACGCCGTGCCGTCGAACTGCGCCAGACCGTGAGTATCAGTGGGGAAATGCGCTGGCACCCAGTCGAGGATCACGCCGATGTCGGCGCGGTGGCAGGCGTCGACGAACTCACCAAATTGCTCCGGCGTGCCGTATCGGGCGCTCGGGGCGAATTGCGAGAGCAACTGATAACCCCATGAGCCGCCAAACGGGTGCTCCATGATCGGCATCAGTTCAATGTGGGTGAAACCCAGTTCCTTGACGTAAGGAATCAAGCGCTCGGCCAGTTCCGGCCAAGTGTACTGGCGGGCGACTTCGCCCAGATCGTCCAGTTCGCACTGCCACGAGCCGGCATGCAATTCGTAGATCGACAGCGGCGCTGAATGCTTCTGCCGCTCGCGGCGGCCGTTCATCCAGTCCTGATCCTGCCAGTTGATCTGCAGCGGTGCGGCGACTTTCGACGCGGTGTCCGGCGGCAGGCTGGTGGCCAGGGCCATCGGGTCGGCCTTCAACGGCAGGATGCCGTGGGCGCCGAGGATTTCGTACTTGTACAACTCCCCTGCTTGCAGGCGCGGAATAAACAACTCCCAGACCCCGGATGGATGCCGCAGGCGCATCGGATGCCGGCGACCATCCCACACGTTGAAATCGCCGACCACCGACACTCGGCGAGCATTCGGCGCCCACACGGCAAAGCGCACGCCGTCGACGCCATCGACGGTGGTCAGTTGCGCGCCGAGGCAACTGCTGAGGTCGCGGTGATTGCCTTCAGCGAACAGATACAAATCCATTTCGCCGAGCAACTGACCGAAGCTGTAGGGATCTTCCGCGACCTGTTCGCCGCCGGCCCAACGCGTGCGCAGCAGATACGGCCGCGCCTGATCGAAGTGACCGACAAACAATCCCGGTGTTTCGGTGGCTTGCAGTTCGCCGCGTTCTTCACCGCTGTCCTTGTCCAGCACTTCGACTTTCAATGCACCCGGCAGATAAGCGCGGATGAACTGCCCACCGGCACCATCACCGTGCGGGCCGAGAATGGAAAACGGGTCGTGGTGTTCAGCGCGCACCAGGGCGTCGATGTCCCGCGCCGCCGGCAATAACGCTTCTTTAGCGTGACCCTGTTCCTTGTTCGAGAAACTCATGACTACTCTCCACCAAGATCGGAAAAGGGTTTAAGCCCCGTCAATAACCCATACAAACCGTGCAACGGCACGGGCAGCCACGTGGGGCGATTTTCGGCTTCATAGGCCACTTCATAGGCCGCCTTCTCCAGGCCGAACAGCGCAAGCGCAGCGTCGGCACCCGCAGGATCCTGCCAGGCATGATCAAGACTAGCTGCCGCTTGGCGATATGCCTGAACAAATGCCTCGCGCGCCTCACGCAGGTAGCGCTCGGCAACGCGATGGCGGGCCGCTTCCGACTCTGGACTGTGATCGACGTTGTGCACGTTGATCGTCATCGCCGCCGCGTAATCGAAGGAACGCAGCACGCCGCTGACGTCCTTGTACGGACTGTGTTTGCCGCGCCGTTCGTGCAGCGGCCGCGCCGGTTCACCCTCGAAATCGATCAGATAGGCATCGCCCTTGATCACCAGCACCTGACCCAGGTGCAGGTCGCCGTGGACGCGAATCCGCAAACCGCCAACGGCTTTCTGCGCGAGTTCCTGCACATGGCCGAGGATGACTTTTTTGTTGTCGAGCAGCCGCGCGACCATTTTCTGATCCGCCGCGCTCAGATGACTCTGATGCTGCTTGAGCAGCTTCAACGCATGCTCGACCTGCGCCGCGACGTCCTTGCCAGTGGCTTGGGCGTCCTTGGCGCTGGTGGTTTGCGGGGCGAAGTCAGCGTTGTCGCTTGGCGCCGCCAGCACTTGATGCATTTCGCCCAGACGCTGGCCGAGCATGCCGGCAAAGTCCTTCAGCTCGCCGAGGGCGTTGTAATGCTGTTCCTGCTCGGACATCGCGTCCGCCAGTTCATCACGCAACGCTCGTTCGAGGTTGTTCTGCGTCCATTCCCAGGCATCGCCCTGATTGCTCAGATAGCCTTGGGCGATCATCAGCAGATTGTCCTCGCCCGCGCCATCGCGGCGAATTACCGAGCCGAGCAGCGGCGAGATGTTGGCGAAACCGGCCTCGGTCAGATACGCGCTCATTTCCAGCTCCGGGTGAACACCCGAAGCGACCTTGCGGATCAGCTTCAGCACCAGACTGTTGCCGATCACCACCGAACTGTTCGATTGCTCGGCCGACAGATAACGCACCTCGGATTCGGCACCGAGGCCGAGTTTTTCCAGTTGCGCGGTCGGCGCAAAACGAATCTCGCCCTGTTCGGAGTTGAGCACGGTGTTGCTCTGCATGCCTTGCAGCACCGCGTGGACAAACGTTTCGAGGCTGAACGCGTCAGTGATCAGACCGACCTGACGCCCGCGACGAACACGCGACAATGCCAGTTGCTGCGGCAACGCCGGGCCGACCTGATCTTCGGCGATGAAGCCGAACGGCAGTTGATAGCGGCTGGTCTGCCCGGCGCTGGTGACTTCGATCTCGCTGAGCAACACCGGATGCTGCGCATCGCCGAAGCGCACGCCGTAGGCCAGATTGACCTGCTCGATGGCTGCGTCCTTGCCGGCGAACCAGCGGCGGTTCTGCAGCCAGCTCGGCAGAATGCTCTGCTCCAGGGTGTTGCGGGTCGGCGTTTCGAGCAGTTCTTCCATGCGTTTTTTCAGCACCAGCGTGGTGAAGTCCGGCAGGCTCTGCGCCGGTTCCACGTGCCAGCTCGGCATCTGGTTTTCCGTGGCCAGGGCGAACCAGTAGAAACCATACGGCGCCAGGGTCAGGAGGAAATTCAGTTGGCCGATCGGCGGGAACGCGTTACCGCCGAGCATCTCCACCGGGACCATGCCGACGTAGGCCGACAGATCGAGTTCCGCCGCCTGCGCGCTGCGCGAGACGTTGGCCACGCAAAGAATGATTTCGTGCTTGCCGTCGGCGTCGGTGAATTCCCGGGTGTACGCCAGAATCCGCCGGTTGCTCGGCGAGAGCATCTTCAGCGTGCCGCGACCGAACGCCTTGGACTGCTTGCGCACGGCGAGCATGCGCCGCGTCCAGTTCAGCAACGAATGCGGATCGCCAGCCTGAGTCTCGACGTTGACCGACAGATAACCGTATTGCGGATCCATGATCGGCGGCAGCACCAGACTGGCCGGATCGGCGCGGGAGAAGCCGCCGTTGCGGTCGATCGACCATTGCATCGGCGTGCGCACGCCGTCGCGGTCGCCGAGGTAGATGTTGTCGCCCATGCCGATTTCGTCGCCGTAATACAGGGTCGGCGTGCCGGGCATCGACAGCAGCAGGCTGTTGAGCAGTTCAACGCGGCGGCGGTCACGCTCCATCAACGGCGCCAGACGCCGACGAATGCCAAGGTTGATCCGCGCGCGGCGGTCAGCGGCGTAGTAATTCCACAGATAGTCGCGCTCTTTGTCGGTGACCATCTCCAGCGTTAACTCATCGTGGTTGCGCAGAAAGATTGCCCACTGGCAGTTGGCAGGAATTTCCGGGGTCTGCCGCAAAATGTCGGTGATCGGGAAGCGATCCTCCTGGGCCAGCGCCATGTACATGCGCGGCATCAGCGGGAAGTGAAAGGCCATGTGGCATTCGTCGCCGTTGACGCCCTCGGCATCGGTGTCGCCGAAGTACAGCTGGGTGTCTTCCGGCCATTGGTTGGCCTCGGCCAGCAGCATGCGGTCCGGGTAATTGGCGTCGATCTCGGCCCGGATCTGCTTGAGGACGTCGTGGGTCTCAGGCAGGTTTTCGTTGTTGGTGCCGTCGCGTTCGATCAGGTACGGAATCGCGTCGAGACGCAGGCCGTCGATGCCCATGTCCAGCCAGTAACGCATCACCGACAGCACTGCTTTCATTACTTGCGGGTTGTCGAAGTTGAGGTCGGGCTGGTGCGAGTAGAAACGGTGCCAGAAGTACTGACCGGCGACCGGATCCCAGGTCCAGTTCGACTTCTCGGTGTCGAGGAAGATGATCCGCGTGCCGTCGTACTTCTGATCGTCATCCGACCACACATAGAAGTCGCGCGCCGCCGAACCGGGCTTGGCCTTGCGCGCCCGCTGGAACCACGGGTGCTGATCCGAGGTGTGGTTGATGACCAACTCGGTGATCACCCGCAAACCACGCTTGTGCGCCTCGGCGATAAAGCGCTTGGCGTCGGCCATGGTCCCGTAGTCGCTGTGTACGCCGCGGTATTCGGCGATGTCATAGCCGTCATCGCGACGTGGCGACGGGTAGAACGGCAGCAGCCAGATGGTGTTGACGCCGAGTTCGGCGATGTAATCGAGTTTGGCGATCAGGCCGGGAAAGTCGCCGATCCCGTCGTTGTTGGAGTCGAAAAACGATTTGACGTGAACTTGATAGATCACCGCATCCTTGTACCAGAGCGGGTCTTTGATAAAGGTGGCTGCCTTGGGTTTCTTCGCCATGTGAAACTCCTGTTCAATTCTGTCAGACCACACGGATGCCCTGTGATGAGGGGCTCTGTGGTGAGGGGATTCATCCCCGACGGGCTGCGAAGCGGCCCTGCTTTTATTCAGTTTTACCCGGTTGTTCTTTGTGGCTGCTGCGCAGCCAGTCGGGGATAAATCCCCTCACCACAAGTTTTTGAGCAAGGTCTTACGCGGCAGTAATCCGCCAGATCCCGAACGGCTGGAACGCCGGGTCAATGCGCATGAACTGATACTTGCCATGCCAGTCCCAGCGATGCCCGTTCATCAAGTCCTCACCGTGGGTGGTCGCGTCGTCGGGCAGGCCCATCTCCCACAGCGGCAGTTCGAAATTGGCTTCCTGCACGTTGTGCGGATCGAGGCTCACCGCCACCAGAATGAAATTGCTGCCGTCAAAGCTGCGCTTGCCGAAGTACAGAATGTTGTCGTTCCAGGCGTTGTAGACCTTCAGCCCCAGATGCGTGTGCAGCGCCGGGTTCTGCCGACGGATGCGGTTGAGCTGGGCGATTTCGGCAATGATGTTGCCCGGCGCATTGAAGTCGCGGACGCGGATCTCGTACTTCTCCGAATCAAGGTATTCCTCCTTGCCCGGCACCGGCGCCGATTCGCACAGTTCATAACCGGAATACATGCCCCACAGGCCCGACCCCATGGTCGCCAGCGCCGCGCGGATCAGAAACCCCGGCCGCCCCGACTCATGCAGGAACGCCGGGTTGATGTCCGGCGTGTTGACGAAGAAGTTCGGCCGGTAGCATTCGCGCCACGGCGACTCGTTGAGTTCGGTGAAGTAGCTCGCCAGTTCCGACTTGGTATTGCGCCAGGTGAAGTAGGTGTAGCTCTGGCTGTAACCGACCTTGCCCAGACGCGCCATCATCGCCGGTGTGGTGAACGCCTCGGCGAGGAAAATCACCTCCGGGTGCAGCGCCCGCACATCGGCGATCAGCCATTGCCAGAACGGCAGCGGCTTGGTGTGCGGATTGTCGACGCGGAAGATTTTCACACCTTCGTTGACCCAGCCGACGACGATATCGCGCAGCTCGACCCACAGACTGGGGATCGCGTCCGGCGCATAGAAGTCGACATTGACGATGTCCTGGTATTTCTTCGGCGGGTTTTCCGCGTATTTGATCGTGCCGTCCGGGCGCCAGTTGAACCAGCCCGGATGCTGCTTGAGCCACGGGTGATCCTGCGAACACTGAATGGCGAAATCGAGGGCGATTTCCAGGCCATGCTCAGCGGCGGCGGCCACCAGCCGGCGGAAGTCTTCGCGAGTACCGAGCTGCGAGTGAATCGCCTCGTGCCCGCCCTCCTCACTGCCGATGGCATACGGACTGCCCGGATCTTCCGGGCCGGCGGTCAGGGAATTGTTGCGGCCCTTGCGGTGGGCGCGGCCGATCGGGTGGATCGGCGTGAAGTACAACACGTCGAAGCCCATGTCCTGAATCATCGGCAGACGCGAGTGCACGTCGTTGAACGTGCCGTGACGCTTGGGATCGTCAGTAATCGAGCGCGGAAACAGCTCGTACCAACTGGCAAACTCGGCCAGTTCCCGTTCAACATCCACCGGGAATTCGGCACTCAAGCTCAGATAGGCACGGTGATCGGCCTGCAACATCAATTGCGCACTGCGCGAGTGCAGAAACAGCGCCACTTGCTCGGTTTCGAGCAGGCCGGACAATTCATGATGCAAGGCGGCGAGCTGTTCGCTGAGATGACCGTCGCTGCGCTCGGCGGCCTGCAGCACCATGCTGCGCCCTTCCTGCAGTTCGAGCGACACCGGGACGGCGGCGTTGTGCTTTTTCTCCAGTTCGTACTGGAAACTGGCGAAATGGTCGATCCACGCTTCGATGCAGTACAGATAGCGACCCTGGTGGTCCGGACGAAACTGCCCCTGCCAACTGTTATTGCCCAGCTCGTTCATCACCTCGCTGTGCCAGGACTCTTCGCCCTCGGCACGCCAGCGGATACGCACGGCCAGCTTGTCATGGCCGTCGGCGAAGACCTTGCTGGTGACGATCACGTCACGCTCGACGATCGACTTCACGGCAAACTGCCCGCCATCGAGGGTCGGCATGGTGTTTTCGATCACGATGCGCGGCAGCAGCAACGCCTGCGACAGCGGCATGTGCGGGTTGTAGCTCTGCTCTGAAGGTTTTTCAGCAGACATCGAGCATCTCTCCTTAACGCCCCAAGGACGCTCTTGTGCCGGAACAGTGTTCACAATGAGGCACCGGCCCCGACTTGAACTCACTTAGGTTCCGAGCGACCGGCGCGGGGAAAAGTTCACAGGGATTTGTCTGGTCAGAAAAGCGGATCGAATTCATCACACGGTGGTCAATCCACTTAAGCACTTCTCACGCCATGTGCCACACGGAGGTCTACAGATGAACATCCCGATCCCGGCCGAAACGCCTGATCCGAACATCGACAAACCCACCCTGCCCGAGACCGAGCCACAACCGGTCCCCGAGCAGGAACCCCCAGGCACCACGCCACCGCCGAAGGAAGAGCCGCCGACGACGATGCCACCGGTGATCGTCTAAGCACGCAGCCGATCGTTCCCACCATCATGGGAACGATCGGTTACAGGTGCTGGTTTTTCTCCCCATCCTTCTCAAACATCCTGACCACCCGTGGCATCACGCTGAAAATCCCCAGCGCCAGCAAAGTGCTGAGCAGCGCCGTCGCTTCCCTGCCCAACCCGGCTGCCACGCCGATCGCCGCCGTCATCCACAACCCGGCTGCCGTGGTCAGTCCTTTCACGTGCCCTTCGTCACCCTCCTGATTCTTCAGAATCGTCCCGGCGCCCAAAAAGCCGATCCCGGCGATCACTCCCTGCAACACCCGGCTCATCGCATCGGATTCAGCCCCCGAGGTCTGCGGCACCAGCACAAACAGCGCCGCCCCCAACGCCACCAGCATGTGCGTACGCACCCCGGCAGCCTTGCCCTTGTGCTCGCGTTCGAAACCGAGAATTCCGCCCAGCACCGCCGCCATCAACAGGCGCACGGTGATGCGCGTCAGTTGCGAGGCATCGCCGACGTCGGCGAACTCCGCTTGCAGCGTCACCCACACTTCATGCCACCAGGCGTTCATCGCTCCCTCCTTTCTTATTGGTCGTTAGTGGATGGACAGCAGCGACCATTAATCAGTTGCGCAGAACGATCGGCCACGCGCGCGCCCTAACCTCTCAGGTACCCATGAAAAAGGACAGCCTCATGCCCGTTCGAATCGATGAATCCAATCCCGAATCCAAAGTGTGTTTTTTCACCGTCGAAAATGGTGAAGAAATTCGTATCTGCGACACGCTGGAAGTCAAAACCGATAGCGAAAAAGCCATGTCGTTCGTAGAGATTGAAGGCCGGCGCGTTTACATCACCGAAGCAGAAGCCGATGCACTGACCGTCGCCGGTGCGAAGGATGGCCGCAAGCACCTGAAGGCTGACGAGAGTGATTCGGTGATTTGACTGATCCGGATCAACATCCGGCGCAGACGCCTGCGATAGGCGTTTGCGCCTGCGTCTGCGGGCTGCTTCAAGTTGTCGCAGGATGTGTACTAAACGCCATCTGATACGCTTTTTATTCAAATAGCTGAGTCTGTTATGCAAACAGATCGGCGCTCATAGTTCATCCGCCTGATGGAGGCTGATGAGCGAATGACCATGAGCGAACAAATCCCCGTCCGAACCGTAGAAGCAAGCCCCACCATAAAAAATGTGCCTGGTCGCCCGATGAAGGCGAAGGCCGGCTCCACCGACAATCACATCCACACCCGCAGTTTCACCGGCCTGTTCCGCACCTTGCGCATCAGCGGCGCGGGCTTTCTGTTTCTGCTGTTCTTCGGCACCGTGTGGCTGAACTGGGGCGGTCGTCAGGCCGTGCTGTGGGACTTGGCCGAAAGCAAATTCCATATCTTCGGCGCGACCTTCTGGCCACAGGATTTCATCCTGCTCTCGGCGCTGCTGATCATTGCTGCGTTCGGTCTGTTCGCCATCACCGTGTTCGCCGGCCGGGTCTGGTGCGGTTACACCTGCCCGCAGAGCTCGTGGACGTGGATCTTCATGTGGTGCGAAAAAGTCACCGAGGGCGAACGCAACCAGCGGATCAAACTGCAAGCGGCGCCCTGGGGTCTGAACAAACTGGCCCGGCGCGCGGCCAAGCACACTCTGTGGCTGGCGATCAGCGTGATGACCGGGCTGACGTTTGTCGGCTACTTCACGCCGATCCGGCCGCTGGCCGAAGAGCTGTTCACCCTGCAGATCGGCGGGGTCAGTCTGTTCTGGGTACTGTTCTTCACCGCCGCCACTTACATCAACGCCGGTTGGCTGCGCGAAGCGGTGTGCATGCATATGTGCCCGTATGCGCGGTTCCAGAGCGTGATGTTCGACAAGGACACCCTGGCGATTTCCTACGACGTCGCCCGTGGCGAAAACCGTGGCCCGCGCAAACGCGACGTGAAACCCGCCGAAGCCGGCCTCGGTGATTGCATCGATTGCCAGTTGTGCGTGCAGGTGTGCCCGACCGGCATCGACATCCGCGACGGCCTGCAGATGGAATGCATCGGCTGCGCAGCGTGCATCGACGCCTGTGATTCGATCATGGACAAAATGAATTACCCGCGCGGCCTGATCCGCTACAGTTCCGAACGCGAATTGCAGGGCGGCAAGACCCACTTGCTGCGGCCACGGCTGATCGGCTACGTCGCGGTGCTGCTGGTGATGATCGGCGCTCTGGCACTGGCCTTGGTCGAACGGCCGATGGTCTCGCTCGACGTGACCAAGGATCGCGGGCTGTTCCGCGAGAACGGTCAGGGCCAGATCGAGAACATCTACACCCTCAAGGTCATCAACAAGACCCAACAGCGCCAGGACTACACCCTGAGTCTCGTGGAGGGCGATGGCTTCCAGTTGCAGGGCAAGACCGAACTGAGCCTGGCGCCGGGAGAGATTGTCGATGTGCCCGTATCGGTGGCGATGACCACGGAACGCCCGGCCAGCAGCTCGCAGACCTTGAGCTTCAAGATCGCCGACAGCGACGAGCCCGAGATTTATAGCGTGGCGAAAAGCAGGTTTGTGGCGCCGATGAATCGCTGAGCCGTTAGAATCCTCCCCCTCACCCCAGCCCTTTCCCCCCAGGGGGCGAGGGGGAAAGGGAGCAGATCTCAGTGGCTTTCAAACCCGAGTTCGACTCCGGGCTTTCAAGTCGGCGTAACTCGAACATACAACCCGATCAGTCCCCTCTCCCCCCGGGAGAGGGCTAGGGTGAGGGGCTTTCCCTGACACCCTACACACCCAACCAGCACCAAGGCCCCCGATGAAACGCTACGAAAAATTCGCCGACGACATCGCTGAACTGATCCGCTCCGGCGTGCTCGGCCCCGGGCAACGGGTGCCGTCGGTGCGCTACGCCAGCCAGACTTACGGGGTCAGCCCGTCCACGGTGTTCCAGGCCTATTACCTGCTGGAACGTCGCGGTCTGATCCGCGCGCGGCCGCGCTCCGGTTACTTCGTCAACACCCACGCACCGAGTCCGTTCTCGGAGCCGGTGATCAGCAGCCACGTCAACGACTCCACCGAAGTCGACGTCAGCGAACTGGTGTTCTCGGTGCTGGAATCGATCAAGGATCCGAGCACCGTGCCCTTCGGCTCGGCGTTCCCCAGCCCGACCCTGTTCCCATTGCAACGGCTGTCACGTTCGCTGGCCAGTGCGGCGCGGGAGATGGACCCGCGCATGGTGGTCACCGACATGTCGCCGGGCAACCCGCAACTGCGTCGGCAGATCGCCCTGCGCTACATGGTTGGCGGCTTGATGCTGCCGATGGAAGAACTGCTGATCACCAACGGCGCCCTCGAAGCGCTGAATCTGTGCCTGCAAGCGGTGACCGAGCCGGGCGATCTGGTGGCCATCGAAGCCCCGGCGTTCTACGCCAGCCTGCAAGTGCTGGAGCGCTTGAAACTCAAAGCCGTGGAAATCCCCGTGCACCCGCGCGACGGTATCGACCTCGGCGTGCTCGCCCAGACCCTGGAGCGCCATCCGATCAAGGCCTGCTGGTGCATGACCAGTTTCCAGAACCCGATGGGCGCGACCATGCCCGAGGCGAAGAAACAGGAACTGGTGGAACTGCTGCGCCGGCATCAGGTGCCGCTGATCGAGGACGACGTCTACGCCGAACTCTATTACGGTCAGCAGGCACCGAAACCGGCCAAGGCCTTCGACACCGAAGGGCTGGTGATGCACTGCGGTTCGTTCGCCAAGAGCCTGGCCCCCGGCTACCGCATCGGCTGGGTCGCCGCCGGGCGTTACGCACAGAAAATCGAACGGCTGAAACTGATGACCTCGCTCTGTGCCTCGATGCCGGCGCAAGCGGCCATCGCCGACTACCTGCAACACGGCGGCTACGACCGCCACTTGCGCAAACTGCGCTACGCCCTGGAAGAACAGCAAAGCGCGATGCTCGCAGCGATTGCCCGCTATTTCCCGGCGCAGACCCGCGTCAGCCAGCCGGCGGGCGGCTACTTCCTTTGGCTGGAACTGCCACCGCAGATGGATTCGTTGAAGTTGTTTCAGATGGCATTGGCGCAGGGCATCAGCATCGCGCCGGGGCCGATCTTCTCGCCGACTCAGCGGTTCAGGAACTGCATTCGCCTGAATTACGGCAGCCCGTGGACCGAGGATTCGGAGAAGGCGATGGAGACGTTGGGGCGGATTGTGCGGTCGTTCTGACAGACAGATGTTGGGGCTTATGACGCCTTCGCGAGCAAGCCCGCTCCCACAGTAGACCGCATTCCATCTGGAGAAACGCGGTCTACTGTGG
>NZ_JASCPO010000133.1:0-15620 GCF_029960145.1 Pseudomonas sp. PS01299
CCCGATGGGCTGCGAAGCGGCCCCGCATTTACAGGCTAAAAGCGACGACTGCTGCGCAGCCGATCGGGGATAAATCCCCTCGCCACAAAAACTCCCTACCCACAAATCTTTGTTCGCTTTACCTTTTCTGATATTCGGAATTGGCTTCATGACGCGCTCCAGCTCAACGCGAACAGGGTTTCTCCTGGCAAGTCGAAGCTGACGCGTCCATCGCGGCAGGCAAACGGCGCGTCGCGGCTGCGGTTGTCCGCGCCGAAGTAACGCAACGCACCGTTGTTCAGCGGGCACTTGGCGCCACTCAGGTCAACACGCTGCAAACGCGTGCCCTTGTTCACACCGAGCAGACCCCGCTGCTCGTCGCCGGCCATCGCCAGCACATCGACTTCAAAGCCATCGTTCTCCAGCCACAGCACCTGGTGCAGCCAATGCTGCGCGATGAACTGCTGGGCCAGACCCACCGGTTTCAGCTCAAAACGCTCAGCGCCCAAAACCCGGATCATGCCCTTGGGATACTGCGGTTCATCGGCGGCCTGAAACCAGTTGAGCATGCTCAGCAAACCGTCCTGCGAAGCGTTGATCACCACCGACGCCCACCACAGCGAGGCGTAGTGCGTCTCCTGATCGTAGGGGCTGAGGCTGGAACCGCTGGACATATTGGTCTGATCCAGCAGCAAGGCCTTGCGCGGTTGGCCGCGAGCGTCGAGGCCGACCAGTTCGGCGGCGCGGTGCACGCTGTCGCGGTAGACCCGGGTGGCGAGCAGGTCGCGGATCATCCACTCGTGCCACGCCAGTGCGTCGATCTGCTCGGCGGATTCGTCGAGCAAGCGCCGCGCCCAGTCGATGCCGCGCTTGTCTGCCGCGTTATCGGCGAACGGCCCGTTGACCAGCCGTGAACTGGCCGGCATGGCGATGCGCACGCCAGCCTTGGCATTCGCCGGATCGCTGCGCACTTGCCTGGCCATGCTGGCGAAAATTGCCCGGTATTGCTCGAAGCTCGAATAGTTGAGGTTCGGCTCATCGGCAAAACCGATGTAGTGCGTGCCTTTGCCGCCCAAGGCGCGGGTGCCGGCGAGCCATGCATCGAGGCCGCCATTGCTTTGCACGTCGGCGCGCAGATCGGCCTGACGCTGGCTGCCGGCGAGCAAGGTGATGTCCTGACGGATGCCGAAGCGCTCCTGATAAGCCTTGCGGAACGCGTCTTCGAAGTGCGGATTCTTCGCCGTGACATCGACAAAACTGTAGTAACTGGCGGCGGTCGCTTTCAGCGCATCCAGCACCGCGTGACTACTGGCGGGTGGCATCACGTAGGGCAGGGCGATGCCCAGATCCGGCGTGCGCCCGAGGATTTTGTCGTGCAGGGTCAGGTGGATCTGGCCGGTCTCTTCGCGCACGGGTTTGAGTTGCTGCGGAGTCTGCGCAAACCGATTGGCCGTGCCGTCGAGCCAGAACGCCGCTTTGCCGCTGCCTTGCAGGCGCAGGCGCCAGACCTGTTCGCGCTCGCTGACCGGCAACGCCAGTTGATCGAACTGCCAATAGGCGCGATAGGGTTTCAGTGTCAGTGTCAGCGTCAGTGACTGATCATCGCCCACCCGCTGCGTCTGCAACGCATTGACCCCGCCATGGAACTTGCCGGCGAGCACCGCGTGTTCCCCCGGCGCGACCTTGAAATACAACTCGTCGCCGTTCTGCGTCTGCGCGCTGAAATGCACCTTGGCCGGTTCGAACAGCGCGACGGTGCGATCGTCGTGTTCGACCCGGTAATTGCGGAAGCTGTAGCCGGGAATTTCCAGGCGATAACTGGCGGCACCCGGCAGCAACGCCCAGCTCTGGGTGCCACGGGTTTCGCTGGCCTTGATCAAGCGCTCGCCCTGCAATTTGCCCTGGCCGTCGAGCAGGTACAGATGCTCTTCGTTGGCCTCGGCCTGCCACGCGGGTGTCCAGCGCACGGTCACGGTGTCCGGACGGTCGGTTTGCAGATACAGGCTGCCGTCGCGGATTTCTCCCCAGCGCATCGACGCGGCAAAGGCGTCCAGCGACAGGCCGAGACCGAGCAGCAGGACCAGGCCTTTCATGCGGCCTTCCGGTGCAACATCTGCCACATCGGCGCGATGTCACTGGGCAGGATGATCAAAGTTTGCCAGAACGCCACGCCGCTCAAACGGCAGTACAACACCAGCATCGCCACGGTGACGGCCAGATAGGCAATCGACGACGCCGCTGCCGCGCCGACGATGCCGTAGGCCGGAATCAACACCAGGTTCAGCGCCAGATTGAGCAGGGCACCGAGGCCCATCAGCAGCGACACCGTGCCGGGACGGTTTTTCCCCAGCAGGTCCAGCCGCAGGATGCTCGCGTAGCACAGGCCGAGCAGCCCCGGCAGCAACGCCAGCAGCGCCGGATACGCCGGTTGGTAGGCGATGCCGAACAGGGTGACGATCAGCCAGTTGCCGATCACTGCCATGCTCAGGCACGCGCCGAGCATCACCGTGGCGGTCAGGCGCAGGGCCAGCGGAGTGACCTTGTCCATGCCTTCGTCCTGTTGCAACAGGCGTTTCATCAGCGGCGTGGTCACCGCTTCCGGGACGATCAGCAGCAGTTCGGCGGCGGCGCTGGCCATCGCGTAATGACCCAGCGCGGTGCTGCCGAGCAGGGCGCCGATGAACAGGTAATCCGAGCGCAGAATCACTTGCTGGAACAGCAGATCCGGATGGCTGCGCGCGCTGTAGCGCAGCAGTTCGTTCTGGCTGGCGCGATCCCATTGCAACTGCAGCGGTTGCGCGCGTTTGAGCCAGACCCAACCGGCCAGCACCACCAGGCTGATCCCGGCCAGCCAACTGATCAACGCCGCTTCCAGCGCCGCGCTTTTCCACATCCAGAACAGTGCGAGAAACAGCAGCAGTGGCGCCAGTGATTCGGTCAGGCGCAAGGCGTTGAACGCGACCACGCCGCCGGAGGCGTTGTGCAGGGTCAGCAGGCCGCTTTTCAGCACGGTCAGCGGCACCGCCAGCAGCAACAGCCACGCCAGCAGACCGAGTTGTACTGTGACATCCAGCTCACTGCCGAACTCACGTACCAGCGCCACCACCAGCAAGGTCAGCAGGCCGGCGAGCAAGCAACCAAACACCAGCACCTGACTCAGCAGCAGCCCCATCGGCCGTTGTTTGGCGGCTTGATAACCCACGGCCGAATTCAGCCCGCCACTGGTGGCAGCGCTGATCAGATCGGGCAGGGTGCTAAGCAGCGCGAACAACCCGCGTTCACTCGGCCCGAGGATCCGCGCCAGCAACACGTTGCGCAGCAAGCGCAGGGCGATCATCGCCAGTTTGGTGCCCATGCTCAGCGCCAGATGCTTGAGGTAATGGCTGCGGCTCATGGGCGGTTGCCACGAAAGATGCGCCACGACAGCAACTCCGGGTTGCGCGCAGTACGCTGGCTGACGCCGAAACGCGGCAGGTTCAGCGGATCGCCTTCACCGCGATAGATGCCGGTGCCGGTGCCCAGGGCGAACGGATAATCGTGCGCGGCAATCTGTTTTCTTACTCGCTCGTCGTTGTTGCCGTTGGGGTAGCAATACACCGGCAACGGCCGGTTGCAGCCGTTGTTCAAGGCGTCGCGGCTGCGGCTGATTTCTTCGCTCAGGCGCACATCGTCCAGTTCCGTGAGGATCGCGTGGCTGGCGCCGTGCGGGCCGAAACGCACCAATCCCGAGGCTTCCAGCGCCCGTACCTGATGCCAGTCCAGCGCTTGCGGCTGCGCTTCGGGCGGGCATTCGTCGGTCAGGCGTTCGAGCATCGCCGGTTCAAGGGTTTTCAGGCTTTGCAGGTAATGCAGCAGCGACAGGCTGCGCCGATCAACGTCGATGTCATCCACCAGCACCGGCACCGGGTGGTGGATTACGTGCAGGCATTCGATCAGATGCATGCGGGCCTTTTCGCCGTGGCTGCCCCACAGGGTTTCGCCAAGGCTTTCCCACCAGAAGCGCTGACGGCTGCCGATGAAATCGGTGGAGAGAAAAATGCTCGCTGGCACCTGATGTTTTTGCAGCAACGGGAACGCATTGACCGCGTTGTCGCGCCAGCCATCGTCGAAGGTCAGCGCCACCCGTGGGCGTTCGCTGCGCAATGCGGTGGGCGTGAGGATGTCCATCAGCGGCACGCAATCGAAGTGCCGGCGCAGCCACACCAGCAGGTGCTCGAACGCCTTGGGCCCGACACACAGCTCATTGCGGTGCGGCAAGTCGGCGGCGCGGTCGTTGGCCAGCACCCGATGCAGCATCAGAATCACCCCGGCGCCGTGCAACTGGTTTCGTCCCACGGGCGAGTTGAGGTAAAGCCAGCCACTGGTGCGTTTTATTAATTGTTTGATCGCCATGGCTTCGGTCCTCTCAACGGTTTTGTTCAGGGTTCCACTGGGCATATCGGTGGCCGCGCAGGAACTGCCACAGGCCGAGACTCATCCCGGCGAGGGTGACCAGCAGGAACGCGGCCAGACGAAACGGTTTGGGCAAGCGATGTTGCGAATCCAGCAGTCCGGCCAGCGCAATGGCGTAGCCGAACAGTTGGGCGATCAGGGCCAGTCGATAGAAGCCGTGGTCATCCCACAGCCAGAAGTTGCTCAGCAGCAGCGGCAGCAGGAGGATCGGTGCCAGGCGCCGGATCAGTTTGTGGCTGATCAGCGCCAGCGAATACAGGCCATGTTTGAGTGGGTTGAGCAGCTCACTGCGCTGGGCGAGGCTTTGCAGGCCACCGACGGTGACGCGTTGACGGCGGCGGAACTGTTTGTCCGCTTCGTCGACACCGTGGTCGATCACTTGCGCCTCGGGCACGTACACAATGCGCTTGAAGGCCACCGGTGCACAGGTGCTGAGAAAGAAGTCGTCGTTGACCTCCGCCGGCACGCTCTGGAACAGCTCGCGGCGCAGGGCGAGCAGGGCACCGTCGGCCGAGACCATGCAGCCGGTGCGGTTCTCCACCCGACGCAGCCAGCCCTCGTAATGCCGGTACAGACTGTCGCCGACGCTGAGGCCGCCGCCGGTCACCGGAATCACCATGTGCCCGGCGCAGGCCCCTACGTTGGGGTCACTGAGCGGCGCCAGCAGATAGCCGAGGGTTTCCCGCGACCACTGATTGTCGGCGTCGGTGAACACCAGAATATCGCCAGTCGCCAGGGCTACGCCGGCATTCAGCGTCGCGGCTTTGCCCTGGCGCGGCAGGTCGAGGACAGTGATGCGCGAATCAACCACTTTGTGCGCGCAAGCCACGGTGTCGTCGGTCGAGCCATCGCTGGCGAGAATGATCTGCAGCGTGGCCGGCTGATAGTCCTGCGCCAGCAGCGTGCGCAACTTGTGCTCGATGTGCCGCGCCTCATTGTGCGCGGCAATCACGATGCTGATGTTCAGCGGCGGCGCCGGGCTGTGACGCCAGGCCGGGAACAGCGGCGCCAGCACAGTCAGCAGCAGCGGGTAGCCAAGGTAGGCGTATACCGGCAGCAGCAGGCACATCCAGAAAATGAATTCAGCCACGGGCAGGCCTCCTGGCGTTCCAATGACACAGACTGAGAATCAACGCCGCCCCGGCCAGGTGCAGCCGCACCCAGTGCAGGCCCCACAGTTGCAGGGTCAGGCCCACATCGTGATGGCGTGAACTCTGGCGAATGCTCAGCACCAGCGCCGGTATCGTGGTCAGCATCACCATGACGGCCGCGTGGTGCGGAAAACCGTTGAGCAGTGCGGAAATCGCCAGCAAGTCGAGCAGCCACGCGCCAAGCGAGAGCAGCGGAAAGCGCAACAGACGCAGGCTGAAACCGTGAGTACGCAGCAGTTGCAGATGACTGCCCTGACGCCACATTTCCTTGCCCATCCACTCGCGCCAGTTCATCTCGTAGCCCCAATGCAGGGCCACGCTGCTGTTCACCGACAGCAGCCGCGCGCCCTGTTCGTGCAGGCGCAGGGTGAACTCCTTGTCTTCGCCGGTACGCAGGTGTTCGTTGAAGCCGCCGACCTTGTCGAACCAGCACCGGCGCATCAGCAGGTTGGAACTGGGCAGCCAGTCCACCGGGTGCGAGGCCTGACTCGACGGGCGCAGCGTGCGCCGTTGCCAGGCGGCGGCGTACCACGGCGCAGTGGCGGGGGTGTGCAGGTCGAGACCGAACACATCGGCCTGACCCTCGGCTTGCAGTTCGAACAAGGGCTTGAGCCAGTCTTCGGGCATTTCGACGTCGGCATCAATGAACGCGATCCACTCGCCGCTTGCCAGCAGCGCACCGCGATTGCGCAGCGCGCCGATCAGCAGGCCCGGCAGCACCAGCACCTGTGCACCGAACTGGCGGGCGATGTGCGGGCCGTCGTCGCTCGAACCGTTGTCGACCACAATCAACTCGCACTCGACATCGGCCGCATGCGCGGCTTTTTGCGCTGCCAGCAGCGTGCGGCCGATGTGCCGGGCCTCGTTGTACATCGGGATGATGATGCTGATCCGGCTCATGTCCTGGCCTCGGTCAGTGGCGCCTGTTCGGCCTTGAGGCGCAGGACGCTGGTCAGCGCGAGCATGATCCACAGGTATTTCTGGTTCGGTGCGCTGAGGAACATCAGGAACAGGGTCAGCGACAGAAAGCTCACCCCGAGGTGAGTCATCAGGTCCGCCTGCTGCCAATCGCGCCGCAGCATCCACGCGGCGCGCGCGCGGATCAGGTTGTACAGGCCCAGGCCGAGCATGCCGACAAACAGCAGGCCGGCGGGGATCCCCAGCTCACTGAAAATTTCCAGATAAGTGTTGTGGGCGCGGCGGTACAGGTCGCCGATCTTGCGGTTGGCGGAAAACGCTTTGGCGTAGCCGGTGGTCGCGTAGTGCAGCGGGAAGGTGCCGGGACCGGAGCCGAGCAGCGGGTTCTCGCGGATCATCTGCCCGCCGACCACGATGTACGAGGCGCGCCGGCCGAGGGATTCGTCGTCGTGGCCCTTGGCGCCGGCGCTCAACACGCTCAGGGACTGAATGCGCGCGAGGTAACCGGCGGGCATGGCGTAGATCGCCAGCGGAATCACGATGGCCGCGCCGAGCATGGCGAAACCCAGGTGCCGTGGGCGAATGCGGGTCAGTTGCGCGCGGTAGTGCCAGCAGCCGATCAACAGACTCAACGCCACCACCACCAGCCCGGAGCGCGATTCGGTCTTGGTCATGCCGCCGAGCAGCAACAGGCAGCAAGCGCCCCAGAACAACCGATGCAACAGATTCGGCCCGCGAATCACCAGCAGCAGCGCCAGCGGAATGGCGAAGGCGATCAGCAAGGCGAAGGCGTTGGGGTCTTCCAGCAGACCGGCAGCGCGGCCCTGATCCTGGAATTTGACTGAAAACATCGCCATGGCACAGGTGGCGCTGACACTCAGGGTCACCAGTCGGGCGAACAGGTCGAGGTTCAGTTCACGGCCGATCAGCAGGGTGATGACAAACAGGATCAGCCCGACGCTGAGTTCGCGCAGATGCCCCAGCGACATGCCCAGGTCATCGGTGTTGAACAGGCTGAGGAAATACAGCGCCAGAAACCACAGCAGAAACCGCCAGATATTGCTGCGCAGGCGCTCGGAAGGAATCTGGTGCATGGCCAGTTGCAGCATCAGGATCACCGCCAGCGAAGCGCCGATCAGTTTGCTTCCGGACAATGCGCTGTCCTTGAAGAAACCTTCGAACGGCACCAGCGCGGCAATGCCCAGCAGGCCCCAGGCCGGCTTGCGATACAACACTGTGAAACCCACCAGGCCAATTACCGCGCCGGGTGCGAGAAACGGATAAGGGCTGGCGAGCAGACCGATGCACACCATCCCGAGCAGCGTGACGATCGAGAGCGGGAAAATCATGCGCGTGCCTCCCGTGCCGTGCGGATGTACAGCTGCGACCAGCGTTCGGCCAGGGCCTTGAGGTCGTAGCGATCCTGTTGCGTACGCTTTGCGTTGTCGCACAAATGCCGGGCCAGTTTCGGCTCGCTCAGCAGGTTGTCGAGCTGACGGGCGAGGTCGGCGCTGTCGGCAGGTGTCGCCAGCAGACCGTTATGCCGGTGCTCGAGCACATCGGGAATGCCGCCGACGGCGAACGCCACCACCGGCACGCCGCTCTGCATCGCTTCGAGCAGAATCATCGGCGTGCCTTCGGTGCGCGAGCTGATCACCAACGCATCCAGGCGCTGCCACCACGGTTGCATGGCGGTCTGGTAGCCGGGCAGACGAATTCGTTGGGTCAATCCGGCGGCGTCGATCCGCGCCTGCAGTGCTTCACGTTCCGGGCCGTCGCCGAGCATCACCGCGTCCAGTTGCGGATGCTGGTGACACAGCGGAATCAGCGCATCGAGAAACAGGTCCGGGCCTTTCTCGCTGCTCAGGCGCCCGACGTAACCGGCGAGCCAGCGCTGGCGGTCAACGGTGCTGACCAGCGCGTCGGCGGCGGGCAATCCGTTGGGGATCACCTGGAGTTTTTCCGCCTGCACGCTGGCCTGACGGTGCAGCACGGCAATGCTCTCGGCCACGCACACCACCCGATCCACCGACGCGGTGCGGCACAACTGCAGACTCAGCCAGGTGTAGAACTTCTGCTTGCGGCTGCGCGGGGTGAAGCCGTGTTGGGTGATGACCAGCGGCAAACGCAACAGCGTCGCGCCGACCCAGCCGAACAACAGCCCTTTGAAGTTGTGCGTATTGATCAGCGGCTGTTCGCTGCGCCGGGCCCGCAGGTGGCGCAACAGCTCACCCAGACCGGCGCAACCACGGCAGTCCACCCCGGCCTCGCGAAAGCGCGCGATCAACGCCAGCGGCGCATCGAGGAACAGCACCTGGTGCTGCCCCGGTGTCGCCAGGCAGTGATCGAGCAACATGCGCTCGGCCCCATAGAAGCCGCCGCTGCTGAGCAAATGAATGATCGGCAGCGCGGCGTTCGGAGTGGACTGCGTGTTCAATTGCGCACCCAGTGCACGAAGCTTGGCACGGTCCAGTTCTTGTGCGGATTGCTTGGCAGCACGTTTTCGTCGTTGATCACCAGCAACACCGGCAGGCCCAGTTCGTGGGTGATTTGCGCCGGGTGTTTGAAACGGTGATCGAAGAACTCACGCACATAGACCAGGGCAATCGCCAGCAGCAGACCGGTGAACAGCCCGAACGGAATGATCAGCAGCGGTTTGGGGAACGCCGGCTCGGTCGGCTCGAACGGCGGGCTGAGCACCTTGGCGTTCGACAGGTCGTCGTTGAGCGAACCGGCGGTGCTGCTTTCGGCAAAGCGTTGCGCGTAGGTCGAGAACGCCGTGTGCAGCGCGTCGATTTCCGTGTCCATCTGCCGCAGCTTGCTCTGGGTCTGCTGCAAGGTGTGGATGCGGTTCTTGAACTCGGCGATGCGCGCGGTTTTCTGATCGATCACCTGTTGCACCACGGCCAGATCGTTGGTGCGCTCCTGAATGCGGTTGCTCACCACTTTGAGGAACTGCTGGCGGGTGCGGGCGATCTGTTCGCGGGTCAGCAGCATCGGCTCGCTGCCGGGCTGGAACACCGCGAGGTCATTCATGTAGCGGCTGACCTGAGTGGTCAGTTGCTCGCCCAACTGTTTGATTTCCCGATCCTCGAACGCCACGTTATCGACGGTGGTGGTGAAGGTGAAGGGGAACGTGTAGTCGTTGAGCTTGTTGCTGCTGGCGGCCGTCAGCGCGGTTTTCAGGTATTCGAGCCAGCGCTGGCTCTGTAGCAGACGATCCTGGTACAGGTTCAGGGCTTGCTCTTCGGTGTTGATCGCGTTCAGGCGGAAGGTGATTTCTTCCTTCGGATCGGACGATGCAACACTTTCCAGCAGCGCCTGCCGATTACCTTCCAGCCCGTCGAGACGCACCTGATACAGGTGCTTCTTGGTTTCGTAGAAGGATTGCGGCAGGTCGATCGATTGCAGCGCCTGACGGCTGCCCAGATAGTTCTGCAGCAGAGTGGCGACGAACGTCGTGCCCTGATGCGGATCGGGGAAGCTGTAGACGATCGAGATCACGTTGGAGCCGGGCAGGGTCTCGATTTTCAGGCTGTTGATCGCATCTTGCGTCAGGCCGTCGAGCACGGTGTCACGCACCGGATCGGTTTGCAGCCCGAGCATGTTGCGCAGCGGATTGATCACGTACTCACGCAGCGGCGAAGAGATATAGCGGCGGAACGGTTCGCTCACCAGTTTGGCGAACACGCCCACCGGCGGGTTGTACTCGCCCTTGTCGCGCAGCTCGCTGATGGTCTGGCGGATCAGCGCCGGGGACCGCAGGATGTTGCTTTCGGTTTCCATGTCCGCCAGCGACGGCGGAATGAAGGTGGCGTTATCGACCGTCAGTGACGTGGTGGCGTCACCCTGGGAGAGTTTTTTCGACTGCACGATCACCTGAGCGGTGATATCGAAGCTCTGTTTGAGCACCAGCGGCAGTACCAACGCGATGACTGCAAAGATCAGGAAGACCCGTTTCACCAGTTGCTTGTTGGCGAAGAAGATCCTGAAGAACTCATGCAGGTAGTTTTCCTTTGGATTCATGATCGGTCACCTGAGAGTCAGTTACTGCTGCTGCTTTTGTTGTCGACGCGGTAGCCGAAGCTGAAGCCCACGCCCTGGAACAACACCACGTCGGCCAGTTGCCGGGCGAGATCGCCGGCACTCGCCAGTTTGGTTTTTGGTACGAACAGCATGTCGTCCGGTTGCAGGTAGGCGATCTGCGACGCATCGCCCGACAGGGCTTTTTCCACGTCGTAGTGCACGGCCTGCACCTGGTTGCCGTTGCGCCGCATGATCACCACCGAGTCCAGGCGCGCCTTGACGTTGGTACCGCGCGCCAGGGTCAGCGCTTCAAGCACCGAGACCGGACGGCGGATCGGATAGGAACCCGGTTGGCCGACTTCGCCGAGCACGTAGATCTCGTTGCCGGCGGTGGACTTGAGCATCACATCGACGCTCATCCGCCCAGGCAATTGCGCGTACTTCTGGTTAAGGAAGGTTTCCAGTTGGTTGATGGTCATGCCTTGCAGCGGCACGGCGCCGATTTCCGGAAAGCTCGCATAACCGTCATTGCCCACGGTGATCTCGCGGCTCATGCCGGTGGCCGGGTGATTCAGTGCGCTTTTCAGGTTTTGCTCATTGGTCAGCGGGCTGATGACTTGCACCGTCAGCTGATTGCGGTTGGGCTGGAACAGCTGTTTGCGCTGGTAAGCACGCTGGATTTCATCGCGCGCTTCGTCGGCGGTCAGGCCGGCGATTTTCACCGAAGTGTTGGCGCCTGGCAGGTTGATGGTGCCGTCGGGCAGCACCAACTGGTTGCCATTGAGCTGGCTGGCGGCGGTGAAGTTCAGGCCGATCTGGTCACCCGACTGCACGCGGTAAGCGTCCGAACCGCTGGTGCTGATGTGGAAGATCACATCCAGCACGTCTTGCGGGCGCAGGGTCTGTTCGACCTTGGGCATATCGGTGGCCTGGGCATTGGCCGGGGTGGCGGTGAGAATGTTCACCGGCATGTTCTGGGTTTCGGAAGTGCTGGAGCAGCCTGCAAGCGGCAGCATCAGCAGAACAAGTATCTTGGCGTTCATGGCGTCATCCTTCGCGTTTGCTTACAGGTTTTTGTAGAGCCACTTTGGCATGTAGTACTTGCGCCGGTTGAACACGCTGCCGACTACTTTCGCGCCGGCCTGGGTCAGGCGTTGCACGGCGGCCTGGGCGACTTCCCAGCGGGTGTCCTCGGCGCGGACCACGAACACCACGCCATCGACCTGAGTGGCGAGCACCAGCGTGTCGGCGGCGGAATACACCGCGTCGCCGTCGATCACCACGAAGCGGTACTGGGTGCCCAGGCGGTCGAGCAGCGGGCTCAGGCGCTCGGCGGTCAGGTGTTCGAGGGTGCGGATCGGCCGGCCATTGGGCAGCACATGAAACGGTAGGCTCGAGACCTGCACCACGCAGTCCTGCAACAGCGGCGGGTTGTTCGGGTTGAACAGCAGGTCGCGCAGGCCGCGCTCCTTGCCCAGGTTCAATTGCTGCGTGAGGTTGCCCGCTGACTGGCTGGCATCGACCAGCAACACCTGGCCGCTGCTCATCTGCGCCAGTTGGCTGGCCAGCGCCAGCGCGCTGGTGGTGGTGCCCGCGCCGGGGTTGGCGGCGGTCAGGAACAGGATCCGCAGATCCAGATCCAGCACGGTCGAAATCAGGTTCGATTCGCTGGGGTTGGCAATGCTCAGGCTTTTGTTGGTTGAACCGTCCATTAGCTTGCTCCGTGGCCGCTGAATACTTTGAAGGGGGTTTTCAACAAGATCTTCAGATCAAGCAAAAGGCTTTGCTCGGCGATATAGCTGAGGTCCAACTCAACGCGCTGGTCGAAGTCGATGTTGCTGCGCCCGGAGATCTGCCACAGGCCGGTCATGCCGGGGTAGATGCTCAGGCGCGCAAGGTGGTTGTCCTTGTAGCGGTAGGCGTTGAACGAAGTCGGCCGCGGGCCGACCAGGCGCATGTCACCGCTGACCACGTTGAACAGGTTGGGCAGTTCATCGAGGCTGGTACGCCGCAGGAAACCGCCGATGCCGGTGATGCGTGGATCCTTGTCGATCTTGAAGTCGATGGCGTCGACCCCGTGCTTGTTGAGGTGGCGCAGCGATTCCTTGAGTTCTTCGGCGTTGCAGACCATGGTGCGGAACTTGTACATGCCGAAGGTGCGGCCGCGATAACCGGTGCGTTTCTGCACGAACATCACCGGTCCCGGGCTGGTGAATTTGATGGCCAGCGCCAGGCCCAGCAGCAGCGGCGAAAACACCACCAGAATCAGCAACGCACCGAAGCAGGCCAGCACCCGGTTGGTGCGTGACAGCGTCCATGGCCGGCCGCCGTCGCGGCCGGTCAGCCAGCCCCGGCCCTGCCGGTGGATGGCGCTATCGAGGCGCATTCGGTGCTCGGGATCCATGCGCTTGTCGCGGCGCATCTGATTGATCGGTACACCTTGTTCATGTCCAGTCATGGGGTCCTCCGCTGATGTTCAGCCGCGAGCGGCGCGTGGGCGATAGGCAGTGGGGTAGTAGTCGCGAAACCAGGCGATGAAACGCCCCAGTCCTTCATCCAGCTCGATCCGGGGCTGGAACCCGGTGGCCTGGGCCAGATCATCGGTCTCGGCACAGGTGTTGAGCACATCGCCCGGTTGCAGGGGCAAGAGCTCGACAATGGCTTTCTGGCCGAGGTGTTTTTCCATCAGCGCCAGATAGGTTTTCAGCTCCACCGGGTGGTGGCCGCCGATGTTGAACAGGCACCACGGCGCCATGCTGCTGCCCGCGTCGGGATGTTCACGATCCCACTCCGGGTGGTTGTGCGGCGGATGGTCGGTGAGGCGCGCGATGCTTTCGACGATGTCGTCTATATAAGTGAAATCGCGCTGGTGCTCGCCGTAGTTGAACAGCTTCAGCGGCGTGCCTTCGGTGATCGCCCGAGCGAACTGGATCGGCGACATGTCGGGCCGACCCCATGGCCCGTACACGGTGAAAAAGCGCAGACCGGTGCAGGGAATGCCGAACAGGTGGCTATAACTGTGGGCCATCAGCTCGTTGGCTTTTTTGGTCGCGGCGTACAGCGACAGCGGGTGATTCACCCCGTCATGCACCGAGTACGGCGTGTGCTGGTTGGCGCCATACACCGAGCTCGACGAGGCGTAGATCAGATGCTCGACCGGATGATGCCGGCAGCCTTCGAGAATGTTCAGGAAACCGCTGAGGTTGCTGTCGAGGTAGGCCTTCGGATTTTCCAGCGAGTAGCGCACCCCGGCCTGCGCCGCGAGGTGGATCACCACTTGCGGTTGCTCGCGGACAAACAGCGCTTCAATCGCCGCGGCATCGGCCAGATCGATCCGCGCCAGCGGGAAATGCCCGACCTGATCGCGCACCCATTGCACCCGATCGTGTTTCAGTTGCGGGTCGTAATAGCCGTTGAAGTTATCCAGGCCGACCACCGCATGCCCGTCGCGCATCAGCCGCAACACGCAATGGGCGCCAATGAAGCCGGCTGCGCCGGTGACCAGGATTTTCATGGGCGCAGTCCTTCCGGAGCGATGTGGCGCAGGCCGATGCCGCTGTAATGCAGACCGGCGGCGGCCACGTGTTCCGGGTTGTAGAGGTTGCGACCGTCGACAATCACCTTCGAGCGCAGCTTGCTCGCCAGCAGCTCGAAATCCACTACGCGAAAATTCTTCCACTCGGTGCAGATCACCAGCGCATCGGCATCTTCCAGGGTGTCGTCGCGGGTGGCGCACAGGTGCAGGTCGTTGCGATAGCCGTACAGGCGCCGGCATTCGGACATGGCTTCCGGATCGTAGGCCTGCACGCTGGCGCCTTCGGCCCACAGCGCGTCCATCAGGTAGCGGCTGGGGGCTTCGCGCATGTCATCGGTATTGGGTTTGAACGCCAGGCCCCAAATCGCAATCGACTTGCCGGCCAGACCCTGCGGAAACTGCGCCTTGAGTTTGCCGAAGAGGATGTGCCGCTGGCTGTCGTTGACGTCGGTGACGCTGCGCAGCAATTTCAGCGGCATGCCGTTGTGTTCGGCGGTGTGCAGCAGGGCGCGCAGATCCTTGGGGAAGCATGAACCGCCGAAGCCGCAACCGGGGTAAATGAAGTGGTAGCCGATGCGCGGGTCGGAGCCGATGCCTTTGCGCACCGCTTCGATGTCGGCGCCGAGCAGTTCGGTGAGGTTGGCCAGTTCGTTCATGAAGCTGATGCGCGTGGCGAGCATCGCGTTGGCTGCGTACTTGGTCAGCTCGGCGCTGCGGTTGTCCATGAACATCAGTTTTTCGTGGTTGCGGCAGAACGGCGCGTACAGCTCGCTCATCTGCTCGCGGGCTTCGTCATCGCGGGTGCCGACGATGATCCGGTCCGGGCGCATGCAATCGGCGAGGGCGCTGCCTTCCTTGAGGAATTCGGGGTTGGACACCACGCGGACCTTGAGGGCACTTTTGCCGCGACGCAGCAACTCTTCGCTGGCTTTGGCGGCGACCTGGTCAGCCGTGCCGACCGGCACCGTGGACTTGATGATCAGGGTGCGATCGGCCTCCATGTGCGAGGCGATCTCCCGGGCGACGTTGAGCACGTGGGTCAGGTCGGCGGAACCGTCTTCATCGGCCGGCGTGCCCACGGCGATGAAAATCAGCTCGGCATGCTCCACCGCGTCGCTGGCCTGAGTGCTAAAGAGCAAGCGGCCGGCCTTGATGTTTTCTTCGAGGGTGCTGGAAAGACCTGGCTCACTAATAGGTGGCACAGCTTGTTGCAGTTGCTTGATCTTGTTGGGGTCAATATCGACACATAAAACCCGATGCCCTACATCTGCAAGTGCGGCGGCTTGAATTAATCCGACATAGCCGGTGCCAAATACGCTCACGTCCATCTGCGCACCCTCGATAGAGCGAAAAGAAGAAGTTCGGAAGAAGACTGTAAAAGGGGTATAGCGCAGGGTTTGGAAAGCGTGTCAGCAAAATGACATGTTGCACCTGGGCGGCGGCGAAAACTGAGTGCAACACCTGACCTTTCCGGTACGGTGCTGTCCCTATGTCTTATTCCGAACTCAGCGTTGAAGAGCGCGCCACCATTCAAATCGGTCATGCCCAAGGTTTCAGCC
>NZ_JASCPO010000134.1:0-15598 GCF_029960145.1 Pseudomonas sp. PS01299
CGATAGCGGTTTGTCAGCTAGCACATGTATGAATGACCCACCGCTATCGCGAGCAGGCTCACTCCTACAGGGATGGACGTCGCTCGGACAAAAACATTGATCCAGAGCGGTACCAACGCCAGAAAAATCAGCTAAAACGGGCGCCACCGCTACTTGCAGTAACAGGCATATAAGACAACTTTCTGTTTACTGCACCGCTAAACAGTTACAAAACCCCTGCAAACGATATCAATTATCATTTAGCGGCAACTATGTTCGTTACATTCCCTACAAAACATTATTTGCATAAACCCGGCTAATGCCCGCAACGCATGGGCTGCAGGGCATTGGAGGTACGCTATGTCCTTATTCCAATAAATAATTTCGCTATAGGAATTTTACTTGCCGGGTGTTTAGCCATAAAATCAGCGCGATTGATTGCTGCGACATATCGTCACTGCCTATTTCTTTATCAAGCTCAGAGACCTTTGCTCTCTGTTAAGGATTACCAGCATGCCCGAAGCGACAGGACTCATGGCCCACAACTGGGGCTTTGCCATTTTCCTTCTGGGTGTCGTCGGCCTGTGTGCCTTCATGCTTGGCGTCTCCAGCCTCCTCGGGTCAAAAGCCTGGGGCCGCAGCAAAAACGAACCGTTCGAGTCCGGCATGCTACCTACAGGTGGCGCCCGCTTGCGGCTCTCAGCCAAATTCTATCTGGTCGCGATGCTGTTCGTGATCTTCGATATCGAAGCCCTCTTTCTCTTTGCATGGTCTGTGTCCGTCCGCGAAAGCGGCTGGACCGGATTCGTCGAAGCTCTCGTTTTCATAGCAATTCTGTTGGCAGGTCTTGTCTACCTGTTCCGAGTGGGCGCCCTTGACTGGGCTCCGGAAGCTCGTCGCAAGCGGCAGGCGAAGCTGAAACAATGAGGCTTTGGCAATGCAATACAATCTCACCAGAATCGACCCCGATGCTCCTAACGAGCAGTATCCGATCGGCGAACGGGAAACCGTTTCCGATCCGTTAGAGGATCAAGTTCACAAAAACATTTTCATGGGCAAGCTCGAAGACGTGCTGAGTGGCGCGGTCAACTGGGGGCGTAAAAACTCCCTGTGGCCGTACAACTTCGGCCTTTCGTGCTGCTACGTGGAAATGACCACCGCCTTCACGGCCCCCCACGACATCGCGCGCTTTGGCGCCGAAGTTATCCGGGCATCACCGCGTCAGGCCGACTTCATGGTTATCGCCGGTACCTGCTTCATCAAGATGGCGCCGATCATTCAGCGTCTCTACGAGCAGATGCTCGAGCCTAAGTGGGTTATCTCCATGGGTTCGTGCGCCAACTCCGGTGGCATGTACGACATCTACTCCGTGGTTCAAGGGGTGGACAAGTTCCTGCCTGTGGACGTCTACGTACCTGGCTGCCCGCCTCGTCCAGAAGCATTCCTTCAAGGCTTGATGCTGTTGCAGGAATCGATTGGACAGGAGCGTCGTCCGCTTTCCTGGGTCGTTGGCGACCAAGGCGTCTATCGCGCCGACATGCCTTCGCAAAAGGAACAGCGCCGCGAACAGCGAATCGCAGTCACCAATCTGCGCAGCCCTGACGAAGTCTGATCCAGTCTGTTTCAAAGAAACGAGAAGCTGGCTTCATTCTTTACGTTGACCGAAAGCGAAAAAATAACCATGACTACAGGCAGCGCTCTGTACATCCCGCCTTATAAGGCAGACGACCAGGATGTGGTCGTCGAATTGAACAACCGTTTTGGCGCCGAAGCGTTCACCGCTCAGTCGACCCGCACCGGCATGCCGGTGCTGTGGGTGGCGCGCGCCAGACTTGTCGAAGTCCTGACCTTCCTGCGTAACCTGCCCAAGCCGTACGTCATGCTCTATGACCTGCACGGCGTGGACGAGCGTCTGCGCACCAAGCGTCAAGGGCTACCATCGGGCGCCGACTTCACCGTGTTCTATCACCTCATGTCGCTTGAGCGTAATAGTGACGTGATGATCAAAGTCGCCTTGTCCGAAAGCGACCTGAGCTTGCCGACCGTCACCAGCATCTGGCCGAACGCCAACTGGTACGAGCGTGAAGTCTGGGACATGTACGGCATCGACTTCAAAGGCCACCCGCACCTGTCGCGCATCATGATGCCGCCTACTTGGGAAGGTCACCCGCTGCGCAAGGACTTCCCGGCGCGCGCCACCGAATTCGATCCGTTCAGCCTCAACCTCGCCAAGCAGCAGCTTGAGGAAGAAGCCGCGCGCTTCCGTCCTGAAGACTGGGGCATGAAGCGCTCCGGGGCCAACGAGGACTACATGTTCCTCAACCTGGGCCCGAACCACCCTTCGGCTCACGGTGCGTTCCGCATCATTCTGCAACTCGACGGTGAAGAGATCGTCGACTGCGTACCGGACATCGGTTACCACCACCGTGGCGCCGAGAAGATGGCCGAGCGTCAGTCCTGGCACAGCTTCATCCCGTACACCGACCGTATCGACTACCTCGGCGGCGTGATGAACAACCTGCCGTACGTGCTCTCGGTCGAGAAGCTGGCCGGCATCAAGGTCCCGGAGAAGGTCGACGTCATCCGCATCATGATGGCCGAGTTCTTCCGGATCACCAGCCACCTGCTGTTCCTGGGCACCTACATCCAGGACGTCGGCGCCATGACCCCGGTGTTCTTCACCTTCACCGACCGCCAGAAGGCGTACACGGTGATCGAAGCCATTACCGGTTTCCGTCTGCACCCGGCCTGGTACCGCATCGGTGGCGTCGCCCACGACCTGCCGCGCGGCTGGGACAAACTGGTGAAAGACTTCGTTGAGTGGCTGCCAAAGCGCCTCGACGAGTACACCAAGGCTGCCCTGCAGAACAGCATCCTCAAAGGTCGGACCATCGGCGTCGCCCAGTACAACACCAAAGAAGCCCTGGAATGGGGCGTCACCGGTGCCGGCCTGCGTTCGACCGGTTGCGACTTCGACCTGCGTAAAGCGCGCCCATACTCCGGCTACGAGAACTTCGAGTTCGAAGTACCGCTGGCCGCCAATGGCGATGCCTACGATCGCTGCATGGTGCGCGTCGAAGAGATGCGCCAGAGCATCAAGATCATCGACCAGTGCATGCGCAACATGCCGGAAGGCCCGTACAAGGCGGATCACCCGCTGACCACGCCGCCGCCGAAAGAGCGCACGCTGCAGCACATCGAAACCCTGATCACGCACTTCCTGCAAGTTTCGTGGGGTCCGGTCATGCCGGCCAACGAATCCTTCCAGATGATCGAAGCGACCAAGGGCATCAACAGTTATTACCTGACGAGCGACGGCGGCACCATGAGCTACCGTACCCGGATCCGTACTCCGAGCTTCCCGCACCTGCAGCAGATCCCTTCGGTGATCAAAGGCAGCATGGTCGCGGACTTGATTGCGTACCTGGGTAGTATCGACTTCGTTATGGCCGACGTGGACCGCTAAGCATGAACAGCACGCTTATCCAGACAGACCGTTTCACCTTAAGTGAAACCGAGCGCTCGGCCATCGAGCACGAGCTGCATCACTACGAAGACCCGCGCGCGGCGTCGATCGAAGCCCTGAAGATCGTTCAGAAAGAGCGCGGCTGGGTGCCGGATGGCGCCCTGTACGCGATCGGCGAGATCCTCGGCATCCCGGCCAGCGACGTTGAAGGCGTGGCGACGTTCTACAGCCAGATCTTCCGTCAGCCGGTCGGCCGCCACATCATTCGCGTCTGCGACAGCATGGTCTGCTACATCGGCGGCCACGAGTCGGTGGTCAGCGAAATCCAGAACAATCTGGGCATCGGCCTGGGTCAGACCACCGCCGACGGTCGTTTCACCCTGCTGCCTGTCTGCTGCCTCGGCAACTGCGACAAGGCACCGGCGCTGATGATCGACGACGACACCTTTGGCGACGTGCAGCCTGCCGGCGTGGCCAAACTGCTCGAGGGCTACGTATGACCCTGACATCTTTCGGTCCCGCCAACCGCATCAAGCGTTCGGCCGAGACTCACCCGCTGACCTGGCGTCTGCGTGACGACGGCGAAGCCGTGTGGCTCGACGAATACCAGGCCAAGAACGGTTACGCCGCTGCGCGCAAAGCCTTCGCCGACATGGCTCAGGACGACATCGTCCAGACCGTGAAAGACGCCGGCCTCAAAGGTCGCGGCGGTGCAGGCTTCCCCACTGGCGTGAAGTGGGGCCTGATGCCCAAGGACGAATCCATCAACATCCGCTACCTGCTGTGCAACGCGGACGAGATGGAGCCGAACACCTGGAAAGACCGCATGCTGATGGAGCAACTGCCCCATCTGCTGATCGAAGGCATGCTGATCAGTGCCCGCGCACTGAAAACCTACCGTGGCTACATCTTCCTGCGTGGCGAGTACACCACCGCCGCCAAGCACTTGAATCGTGCCGTGGAAGAAGCCAAGGCTGCGGGCCTGTTGGGCAAGAACATTCTGGGCAGCGGTTTCGATTTCGAACTGTTCGTCCACACCGGCGCCGGACGTTACATCTGCGGTGAAGAAACCGCACTGATCAACTCCCTCGAAGGCCGCCGCGCCAACCCGCGCTCCAAGCCGCCCTTCCCTGCCGCCGTCGGCGTGTGGGGCAAGCCGACCTGCGTGAACAACGTCGAAACCCTGTGCAACGTGCCGGCGATCATTGCCGACGGCGTTGACTGGTACAAATCGTTGGCCCGCGAAGGCAGCGAAGACATGGGCACCAAGCTCATGGGCTTCTCCGGCAAGGTCAAGAATCCGGGTCTGTGGGAGCTGCCATTCGGCGTCACCGGTCGCGAACTGTTCGAAGACTACGCCGGCGGCATGCGCGACGGTTACAAGCTCAAGGCCTGGCAGCCAGGTGGCGCCGGTACCGGTTTCCTGTTGCCGGAACACCTCGACGCACAGATGTACGCCGGCGGCATCGCCAAAGTGGGCACCCGGATGGGTACCGGCCTGGCCATGGCGGTGGACGACAGCGTCAACATGGTCTCCCTGCTGCGCAACATGGAGCAGTTCTTCGCTCGCGAATCCTGCGGTTTCTGCACCCCGTGCCGTGATGGCCTGCCATGGAGCGTCAAGCTCTTGATGGCCATCGAAGAAGGCCGCGGTCAGCCAGGCGACATCGAGACCCTGCTGGGTCTGGTCGGCTTCCTCGGCCCAGGCAAGACCTTCTGTGCTCACGCACCGGGTGCCGTGGAGCCGTTGGGCAGTGCCATCAAATACTTCCGTCCAGAGTTCGAAGCCGGTATCGCGCCTGCAAGCGCCGCCGTCCCGCCTCTGGCAAGGCCGATCGTAATCGGCGCGTAAACGCTTAAAAAGGCGAAGGGTCCGTGCCCTTCGCCTTTCGTCCGATGACGCCTTTCGGGGCTGACTGGATTCGGACGGATAACAAGATTCCATTAGCCACGCCCGCTGACACCGGGCCAACGAAGACCTTTGAACCATGGCCACTATCCACGTAGACGGCAAAGCGCTCGAAGTCGACGGGGCAGACAACCTGTTACAGGCATGTCTGTCGCTGGGCCTCGACATCCCTTATTTCTGCTGGCACCCCGCGCTTGGTAGCGTCGGGGCCTGCCGCCAGTGCGCGGTCAAGCAGTACACCGACGAGAACGACACCCGTGGTCGCATCGTCATGTCCTGCATGACCCCTGCCACCGACAACACCTGGATCTCCATCGACGATGAAGAATCCAAGGCATTCCGCGCCAGTGTTGTCGAATGGCTGATGACCAACCACCCGCACGACTGCCCTGTGTGCGAAGAAGGCGGTCACTGCCACCTGCAAGACATGACGGTGATGACCGGCCACAACGAGCGCCGTTATCGCTTCACCAAACGCACCCACCAGAACCAGCAACTGGGCCCGTTCATTTCCCACGAAATGAACCGCTGCATCGCCTGCTACCGCTGCGTGCGTTTCTACAAGGACTACGCCGGCGGCACCGACCTCGGTGTATTCGGCGCCCACGACAACGTGTACTTCGGTCGCGTTGAAGACGGCACCCTCGAAAGCGAGTTCTCCGGCAACCTCACCGAGGTCTGCCCGACCGGTGTGTTCACCGACAAGACTCACTCCGAGCGCTACAACCGCAAGTGGGACATGCAGTTCTCGCCGAGCATCTGCCATGGCTGCTCCAGCGGTTGCAACATTTCCCCGGGCGAGCGTTACGGCGAACTGCGTCGCATCGAAAACCGTTTCAACGGTTCGGTGAACCAGTACTTCCTGTGCGACCGTGGCCGTTTCGGTTATGGCTACGTCAACCGCACCGACCGTCCACGTCAGCCACTGCTGGCCGACGGCACCAAGCTGGGCCTGGATCAGGCGCTGGACAAGGCGGCCGATCTGCTGCGCGGGCGCAACATCGTCGGTATCGGTTCGCCGCGTGCCAGCCTCGAAAGCAACTACGCGCTGCGTGAACTGGTCGGCGCCGAGCACTTCTACTCCGGTATCGAAGCCTCCGAACTGGAGCGCATCCGTCTGGTCCTGCAAGTGCTCAAAGACAGCCCACTGCCCGTGCCGAACATGCGCGACATCGAAGACCACGACGCGATCTTCGTCCTCGGTGAAGACCTGACCCAGACCGCCGCCCGTATGGCGCTGTCCCTGCGTCAGTCGGTCAAGGGCAAAGCTGAAGATATGGCCGAAGCCATGCGCGTTCAGCCGTGGCTCGACGCCGCGGTGAAGAACATCGGCCAGCACGAACTGAACCCGCTGTTCATCGCCAGCCTGGCCGAAACCAAGCTCGACGACATCGCGGAAGAGTGCGTTCACGCCGCTCCGGACGATCTGGCGCGCATCGGTTTCGCCGTGGCTCACGCGCTGGACGCCAGCGCCCCGGCCGTCGAAGGTCTGGACGCCGAAGCACTGGAACTGGCTCAGCGCATCGCTGACGCCCTGCTCGCGGCCAAACGTCCGCTGATCATCGCCGGTACTTCGCTGGGTTCCAAAGCCTTGATCGAAGCCGCTGCGAACATCGCCAAAGCCCTGAAGCTGCGCGAGAAGAACGGTTCGATCAGCCTGATCGTGCCGGAAGCCAACAGCCTTGGCCTGGCCATGCTCGGTGGCGAATCGGTCGACGCGGCGCTGCAAGCCGTGATCGACGGCAAGGCCGACGCCATCGTCGTGCTGGAAAACGATCTGTACACCCGTACTTCGAAAGCCAAGGTCGATGCCGCGCTGAACGCTGCGAAAGTAGTGATCGTTGCCGACCACCAGAAGACCGCCACCAGCGACCGCGCGCAACTGGTTCTGCCAGCGGCGAGCTTCGCTGAAGGCGACGGCACGCTGGTCAGCCAGGAAGGCCGCGCCCAGCGCTTCTTCCAGGTTTTCGATCCGCAATACATGGATGCGAGCATCCTGGTTCACGAAGGCTGGCGCTGGCTGCACGCCCTGCGCTCGACCCTGCTGAACCAGCCGATCGACTGGACGCAACTCGACCACGTCACCGCTGCCGTGGCTTCGAGCACCGAGCAACTGGCGCGTATCGTCGACGCCGCGCCGTCTGCCGCGTTCCGCATCAAGGGTCTGAAACTGGCGCGTGAGCCGCTGCGTTATTCCGGTCGCACCGCGATGCGCGCCGACATCAGCGTTCACGAACCGCGCACCCCGCAAGACAAAGACACCGCGTTTGCCTTCTCCATGGAAGGTTACTCGGGCTCGGCCGAACCGCGTCAGCAGGTACCGTTTGCCTGGTCGCCGGGCTGGAACTCGCCGCAAGCCTGGAACAAGTTCCAGGACGAAGTCGGTGGTCACCTGCGTGCAGGCGACCCGGGCACCCGCCTGATCGAAAGCACCGGCGATTCGCTGAACTGGTTCGCCGCTGCTCCGCGCGCATTCAACCCGGCGCCGGGCACCTGGCAGGCCGTGCCGTTCTACCACCTGTTCGGCAGCGACGAAAACTCGTCGAAAGCCGCACCGGTACAGGAACGCATCCCGGCTCCGTACGTGGCGCTGGCCAAATCCGAAGCGGATCGCCTGGGCGTCAACGACGGTGCTCTGCTGAGCCTGAACGTGGCCGGCCAGACCCTGCGTCTGCCGCTGCGCATCAATGAAGAACTGGGCGCGGGTCTGGTGGCCTTGCCTGCGGGCATCGCCGGCATTCCACCGGCATTCGCCGGCCTGTCCGTCGACGGTCTGCAGGAGGCAGCGCAATGACCTGGTTCACCCCTGAAGTGATCGATGTGATCCTGACGGTCATCAAAGCCATCGTGATTCTGCTGGCCGTCGTGGTCGCGGGCGCGTTGCTGAGCTTTGTCGAACGTCGCCTGCTGGGCTGGTGGCAGGACCGTTACGGTCCGAACCGCGTTGGCCCGTTCGGCATGTTCCAGATCGCCGCCGACATGCTGAAGATGTTCTTCAAGGAAGACTGGACCCCGCCGTTTGCCGACAAGGTGATCTTCACCCTGGCACCGGTGGTCGCCATGTCCGCCCTGCTGATCGCGTTCGCGATCATCCCGATCACCCCGACCTGGGGCGTGGCGGATCTGAACATCGGCCTGCTGTTCTTCTTCGCCATGGCCGGTCTGTCGGTCTACGCGGTGCTGTTCGCCGGCTGGTCGAGCAACAACAAGTTCGCCCTGCTCGGCAGCTTGCGTGCTTCGGCGCAGACCGTGTCCTACGAAGTGTTCATGGGCCTGGCCCTGATGGGCATCGTGGTGCAGGTCGGCTCGTTCAACATGCGCGACATCGTCGAGTACCAGGCGCAGAACCTGTGGTTCATCATTCCGCAGTTCTTCGGCTTCTGTACCTTCTTCATCGCTGGCGTCGCCGTGACTCACCGTCACCCGTTCGACCAGCCGGAAGCGGAACAGGAACTGGCCGACGGTTACCACATTGAATACGCCGGTATGAAATGGGGCATGTTCTTCGTCGGTGAATACATCGGCATCATCCTGATCTCGGCGCTGCTGGTCACCCTGTTCTTCGGTGGCTGGCACGGTCCGTTCGGCATCCTGCCGCAACTGTCCTTCGTCTGGTTCGCACTGAAGACCGCGTTCTTCATCATGCTGTTCATCCTGCTGCGCGCTTCCATCCCGCGTCCGCGTTATGACCAGGTGATGGATTTCAGCTGGAAATTCTGCCTGCCACTGACCCTGATCAATTTGCTGATAACCGCTGCGGTTGTGTTGTGGAACACACCTGCGGTTGCGGTTCAGTGAGGATTTGACCCATGTTCAAATATATTGGCGACATCGTTAAGGGTACCGGTACCCAGTTGCGCAGCCTGGTCATGGTCTTCGGCCATGGCTTCCGCAAGCGCGACACCCTGCAATACCCGGAAGAGCCGGTCTACCTGCCACCACGCTACCGTGGTCGCATCGTCCTGACCCGTGACCCCGATGGCGAAGAGCGTTGCGTAGCCTGCAACCTGTGCGCCGTGGCTTGCCCGGTAGGTTGCATCTCGCTGCAGAAAGCTGAAACCGAAGACGGTCGCTGGTACCCGGACTTCTTCCGTATCAACTTTTCGCGCTGCATTTTCTGCGGTCTCTGCGAGGAAGCCTGTCCGACCACCGCAATCCAGCTGACTCCGGATTTCGAGATGGCCGAGTTCAAACGTCAGGACCTGGTGTACGAGAAAGAAGATCTTTTGATCTCCGGCCCCGGCAAAAACCCTGATTACAACTTCTATCGTGTTGCAGGTATGGCAATCGCTGGCAAGCCGAAAGGCTCTGCGCAGAACGAAGCCGAACCGATCAACGTGAAGAGCTTGCTGCCTTAAGGAAGAACGATGGAATTCGCTTTCTATTTCGCATCGGGTATCGCGGTTGTGTCCACGCTACGTGTGGTCACCAACACCAACCCTGTGCACGCCCTGCTCTACCTGATCATCTCGTTGATCGCCGTGGCCATGACCTTCTTCGCCCTCGGCGCACCGTTCGCCGGCGTGCTGGAAGTGATCGCCTACGCCGGCGCCATCATGGTGCTGTTCGTGTTCGTGGTGATGATGCTGAATCTGGGCCCGGCCTCGGTTCAGCAGGAACGCACCTGGCTCAAGCCCGGCATCTGGGCAGGGCCGGTGATTCTCGCCGCCCTGCTGCTGGCCGAACTGCTGTATGTGCTGTTCGCTCACCAGAGCGGCCAGGCCATCGGCCACACCACCGTCGATGCAAAAGCCGTGGGCGTCAGCCTGTTCGGTCCGTATCTGCTGGTGGTCGAACTCGCCTCGATGCTGCTGCTCGCTGCAGCCGTCACGGCGTTCCATTTGGGCCGTAACGAGGCGAAGGAGTAAGACATGCCTGCTATCCCTCTCGAACATGGATTGGCCGTTGCCGGGATCCTGTTCTGCCTTGGTCTGGTCGGCCTGATGGTCCGCCGCAACATTTTGTTCGTGTTGATGAGTCTGGAAGTGATGATGAACGCCTCTGCACTGGCCTTCATCGTTGCAGGCGCCCGTTGGGGCCAACCGGATGGACAGATCATGTTCATCCTGGTGATCAGTCTGGCAGCCGCCGAGGCCAGTATTGGCCTGGCGATCCTGCTGCAACTGTATCGCCGCTTCCACACGCTCGATATCGACGCTGCCAGTGAGATGCGCGGATGAACCTAATCTTTCTGACTTTTGTATTCCCTCTGATCGGTTTCCTGCTGCTGTCGTTCTCCCGTGGACGCTGGTCGGAAAACCTCTCGGCGCTGATCGGCGTGGGCTCCATTGGCTTGTCGGCGATTGTCGCCGCCTACGTCATCTGGCAATTCAACGTCGCGCCGCCCGAAGGTGGTCACTACACCCTGGTGCTGTGGAAGTGGATGGCGGTCGAAGGATTCAAGCCTGACTTCGCCCTCTACATCGATGGCCTGTCGATCACCATGCTCGGCGTGGTGGTGGGCGTGGGTTTCCTGATCCACCTGTTCGCGTCCTGGTACATGCGCGGCGAAGCGGGCTACTCGCGCTTCTTCTCGTACACCAACCTGTTTATCGCCAGCATGCTGTTCCTGGTACTCGGCGATAACCTGTTGTTCCTGTACTTCGGCTGGGAAGGCGTGGGCCTGTGCTCGTACCTGTTGATCGGTTTCTACTACAGCAACCGCAACAACGGTAACGCCGCACTCAAGGCCTTCATCGTGACCCGGATCGGCGACGTGTTCATGGCCATCGGCCTGTTCATCCTGTTCCAGCAAGTGGGCACGCTGAACATCCAGGAACTGCTGGTGCTGGCACCGCAGAAATTCCAGGTCGGCGACTTCTGGATCACCCTGGCGACCCTGATGCTGCTGGGTGGCGCGGTCGGTAAATCGGCGCAACTGCCACTGCAAACCTGGCTCGCGGACGCGATGGCCGGTCCGACCCCGGTGTCGGCACTGATCCACGCTGCAACCATGGTGACCGCCGGTGTCTACCTGATCGCCCGTACCCACGGTCTGTTCACCCTGGCGCCGGAAATCCTGCACCTGGTCGGCATCGTCGGTGGTGTGACGCTGGTTCTCGCAGGTTTCGCCGCACTGGTACAAACCGACATCAAACGTATCCTCGCCTACTCGACCATGAGCCAGATCGGCTACATGTTCCTGGCGCTGGGCGTTGGTGCCTGGGATGGCGCGATTTTCCACCTGATGACCCACGCCTTCTTCAAGGCCCTGCTGTTCCTTGCTTCCGGTGCGGTGATCGTTGCCTGCCACCACGAGCAGAACATCTTCAAGATGGGCGGTCTGTGGAAAAAACTGCCACTGGCCTACGCCAGCTTCATCGTCGGTGGTGCTGCACTGGCCGCCCTGCCACTGGTCACCGCAGGCTTCTACTCCAAGGACGAAATCCTTTGGGAAGCGTTCGCCAGCGGCAACCACGGTCTGCTTTACGCAGGTCTGGTCGGCGCGTTCATGACTTCGCTGTACACCTTCCGTCTGATCTTCATCACGTTCCACGGTGAAGCCAAGACCGAAGCCCACGCCGGTCACGGTATCTCTCACTGGCTGCCACTGTCGGTGCTGATCGTGCTGTCGACGTTCGTCGGCGCCATGATCGTTCCACCGCTGCACGGCGTACTGCCTGAGAGCGTTGGCCATGCCGGTGGCGAAGCCAAGCACAGTCTGGAAATCGCTTCGGGCGCCATCGCCCTGGCCGGTATCCTGCTGGCGGCCCTGCTGTTCCTCGGCAAGCGTCGCTTCGTGACCGCGATCGCCAACAGCGGCATCGGCCGTTTCCTTTCGGCCTGGTGGTTCGCTGCCTGGGGCTTCGACTGGATCTACGACAAACTGTTCGTCAAGCCGTACCTTGCGATCAGCCATGTACTGCGCAGAGACCCGCTCGACCAGACCATCGGTCTGATCCCGCGTATGGCCAAAGGTGGTCACACCGCCCTTAGCCGCACCGAGACCGGTCAACTGCGTTGGTATGCCGCCTCGATGGCTGCTGGTGCCGTGCTGGTAATCGGCGCCATCGTGCTGGTAGCGGTCTGATATGAACCTTGCGAATTTGCGAAAGGAAACGAGCCCGTCATGATTCTGCCTTGGCTAATCCTGATCCCCTTCATCGGCGGCCTGCTGTGCTGGATGGGTGAGCGCTTCGGCGCTACCCTCCCCCGCTGGATTGCGCTGTTGACCATGACCCTGGAACTCGCCCTCGGCCTCTGGCTGTGGGCCCACGGTGACTATTCATTTGCTCCGGCGCCTGGCGCCGATCCGACCTGGGCGCTTGAGTTCAAGCACGTCTGGATCCAGCGCTTCGGCATCAACGTGCACCTGGCCCTCGACGGTCTGTCGCTGTTGATGATCCTGCTGACCGGCCTGCTGGGTATCCTCTCGGTACTCTGCTCGTGGAAAGAGATTCAACGTCACGTTGGCTTCTTCCACCTGAACCTGATGTGGATCCTGGGCGGCGTGGTCGGCGTGTTCCTCGCCCTCGACCTGTTCATGTTCTTCTTCTTCTGGGAAATGATGCTGGTGCCGATGTACTTCCTCATCGCGCTCTGGGGTCACAGTTCTTCGGACGGCAAGAAAACCCGGATCTACGCAGCAACCAAGTTCTTCATCTTCACTCAGGCTTCCGGCCTGATCATGCTGGTGGCGATCCTCGGTCTGGTGCTGGTCAACTTCAACAACACTGGCGTGATTACCTTCAACTACGCCGACCTGTTGAAGACCAAGATGTCGATGACCACCGAGTACATTCTGATGCTCGGCTTCTTCATCGCCTTCGCGGTCAAGCTGCCAGTCGTACCGTTCCACTCGTGGTTGCCTGACGCGCACGCCCAGGCGCCGACTGCCGGTTCCGTCGACCTCGCCGGTATCCTGCTGAAAACCGCGGCCTACGGTCTGCTGCGTTTCGCCCTGCCGCTGTTCCCGAATGCTTCGGCCGAGTTCGCGCCGATCGCCATGACCCTCGGTCTGATCGGGATCTTCTACGGTGCGTTCCTCGCGTTCGCGCAAACCGACATCAAGCGTCTGATCGCCTTCTCGTCCGTTTCCCACATGGGCTTCGTGTTGATCGGCATCTACTCCGGCAGCCAACTGGCGCTGCAAGGTGCAGTGATCCAGATGCTGGCGCACGGTCTGTCGGCCGCGGCACTGTTTATCCTCAGCGGTCAGCTGTACGAGCGTCTGCACACCCGTGACATGCGTGAGATGGGCGGTCTGTGGTCGCGTATCGCTTACCTGCCGGCGATCAGCCTGTTCTTCGCCGCCGCCTCGCTGGGTCTGCCGGGTACCGGTAACTTCGTCGGCGAGTTCCTGATCCTGATCGGTACGTTCGCCAGTGCGCCATGGATCACCGCGATTGCCACCTCCGGTCTGGTGTTCGGTTCGGTCTACTCGCTGATCATGATCCACCGTGCCTACTTCGGTCCGTCGAAATCGGATTCGATACTGCACGGCATGGACGGTCGCGAACTGATCATGGTGCTGGGCCTTGCGGTGCTGCTGATTTACCTCGGCGTCTACCCGCAACCGTTCCTCGACACTTCCGCCGCCACGATGCATGGCGTGCAGCAGTGGCTCGGCACCGCCTTCACTCAACTCGCTTCGGCCCGGTAAGAGCGCTATGGAATTCACGATTCAACACTTTATTGCGCTTGCGCCACTGTTGATCACCAGCCTCACCATTATCGTGGTGATGCTGGCAATCGCCTGGCGCCGCAACCACTCGCAGACCTTCCTGATCTCGGTCGCCGGTCTGAACCTGGCCCTGCTGTCGATCCTGCCAGCCCTGAAAGTCGCGCCTCTGGCCGTGACCCCGTTGCTGCAAGTCGACACCTTCGCCTGCCTGTACATGGCGCTGATCCTGGTCGCCACCCTCGCCTGTGTGACCCTCGCCCACGCCTACCTCGGCGATGGCGGTTCGGGTTACCCGGGCAACCGTGAAGAACTGTACCTGCTGATCCTGATGGCCGCCGCCGGTGGTCTGGTTCTGGTCAGCGCGCAGCACCTGGCCGGTTTGTTCATCGGTCTGGAACTGCTGTCGGTACCGGTCTACGGTCTGGTGGCTTACGCCTTCTTCAACAAGCGTTCGCTGGAAGCCGGTATCAAGTACATGGTGCTGTCGGCCGCCGGTTCCGCGTTCCTGTTGTTCGGTATGGCCCTGCTCTACGCTGACGCCGGCACCCTGAGCTTCGTCGGTATCGGTCAGGCGCTGGCCACCACCAACCTGCCGAGCTCGCTGGCTCAGTTGGGTCTGGGCATGATGCTGATCGGTCTGGCGTTCAAGCTGTCGCTGGTACCGTTCCACCTGTGGACGCCGGACGTGTACGAAGGTGCTCCGGCGCCGGTCGCCGCGTTCCTCGCCACGGCGTCGAAGGTTGCCGTGTTCGCGGTGATGGTGCGTCTGTTCCAGATCTCCCCTGCCGCGAGCAGTGGCGTGCTGAGCGACGTACTGAGCGTGATCGCCGTCGCCTCGATCCTGTTCGGTAACCTGCTGGCCCTGACCCAGAGCAACCTCAAGCGTCTGCTCGGTTACTCGTCCATCGCGCACTTCGGCTACCTGCTGATCGCGCTGGTGGCGAGCAAGGGTCTGGCGGTGGAAGCCATCGGCGTGTATCTGGTGACTTATGTGATCACCAGCCTTGGCGCCTTCGGCGTGATCACCCTGATGTCCTCGCCGTACAACGGCCGTGACGCCGACGCGCTGTACGAGTACCGCGGCCTGTTCTGGCGCCGTCCGTACCTGACCGCGGTACTGACCGTGATGATGCTGTCCCTGGCCGGTATCCCGCTGACCGCTGGCTTCATCGGCAAGTTCTACATCATCGCCACCGGTGTCGAGTCGCACCAATGGTGGCTGGTCGGTTCGCTGGTACTGGGCAGCGCCATCGGCGTGTTCTACTACCTGCGCGTGATGGTCACCCTGTACCTGATCGAACCGAACCTGCGTCGCCACGACGCCCAGCTGCACTGGGAACAGAAGGCAGGCGGCGTGATGCTGTTGGCCATCGCCCTGGTCGCGTTCTTCCTCGGTGTGTACCCGCAGCCATTGCTGACTCTGGTTCAGCAGGCGGGTCTGGCGGGCTGATTGCTCGGCTGGCTGGAAACGGAAACGGCACCTTCGGGTGCCGTTTTTGTTTTACGGATTCTATGTAGCAACAAATTACCTGTGGCGAGGGAGCTTGCCCGTCAGGACGCGAAGCGGCCCCGCTGTTCAACTGAGAAGCGGGGCCCGCTACGCAGTCCAGCGGGAGCAAGC
>NZ_JASCPO010000135.1:0-15595 GCF_029960145.1 Pseudomonas sp. PS01299
GAGCAAGCCCGCTCCCACAGGTTGAACGCATTCCAAATGTGGGAGCGGGCTTGCTCGCGAAGGGGCCGGATCAGGCACTACAAATCTTTCCCCTCATCGAAACCATCGATGCGCCTCAACTCATCAGGAGTTTCCATGACCACTCAAATCCCCGAACCGGATCTGAACTACCTGCAAAAAGTCCTGCTGGAAATGCTCGCCATTCCCAGCCCTACCGGGTTCACCGACACCATCGTGCGCTACGTCGCCGAGCGTCTGGAAGAACTTGGCATCCCTTTCGAAATGACCCGTCGCGGCACCATTCGCGCCACCCTCAAGGGCAAGAAAAACAGCCCCGACCGCGCCGTCTCCGCGCACCTCGACACCATCGGCGCCGCAGTGCGTGCAGTGAAAGACAACGGTCGTCTGACCCTGGCCCCGGTCGGTTGCTGGTCGAGCCGCTTTGCCGAGGGCAGCCGGGTCAGCCTGTTCACCGACAACGGCGTGATTCGCGGCAGCGTGTTGCCGCTGATGGCCTCCGGGCACGCGTTTAACACTGCCGTAGACGAAATGCCGATCAGCTGGGATCACGTCGAGCTGCGCCTGGATGCCTACTGCGCGACCAAGGCCGATTGCGACTCTCTGGGCATCAGCGTCGGCGACGTGGTGGCGTTCGACCCGCTGCCGGAGTTCACCGACAGCGGTCACATCAGCGCCCGTCACCTCGACGACAAGGCCGGGGTTGCGGCATTGCTCGCTGCGCTCAAAGCCATCGTCGAGAGCGGCCAAGAGTTGATGATCGACTGTCACCCGCTGTTCACCATCACCGAAGAAACCGGCAGCGGTGCGGCGGCGGCATTGCCATGGGACGTCAGCGAATTCGTCGGTATCGACATCGCGCCAGTCGCACCCGGCCAGCACTCCAGCGAACACGCGGTGAGCGTGGCGATGCAGGATTCCGGTGGCCCTTACGACTATCACCTGTCGCGGCATTTGCTGCGTCTGGCCGGTGAAAACGAACTGCCGGTGCGGCGCGACCTGTTCCGCTATTACTTCAGCGACGCGCATTCGGCGGTGACTGCCGGGCACGATATCCGCACCGCCCTGCTCGCCTTTGGCTGCGACGCGACCCATGGTTATGAACGTACGCACATCGACAGTCTGGCGGCGCTCAGTCGTTTGCTCGGGGCGTACATTCTGAGTCCGCCGGTATTTGCCAGCGATGCGGCGCCGGCCAATGCTTCGCTGGATCGCTTCAGTCACCAGATCGAACATGAGACACAGATGGAGAGCGATACGCGAGTGCCGTCGGTGGACAGTCTGGTGGGGCAGCGTTCCGACAGTTGAATCCTTGTTATCTGAACTATGGCTATCGCGAGCAGGCTCACTCCTACAGTTGGAATGCATTTCCTTGTAGGAGTGAGCCTGCTCGCGATGAGGCCGGTACAAACCACACAAAACTGGCAGCCAGCCACCAATCGCCGTAGCATCCCGCCATTGATTTAGCCGAGGTGCCCATGCTGATTCCCTACGACGCTCTTGAAGTCGACACCCTCACCCGCCTGATCGAGGACTTCGTCACCCGCGACGGCACCGACAACGGTGATGACACACCGCTGGAAACCCGCGTGCTGCGCGTGCGCCAGGCGCTGACCAAAGGCCAGGCGCTGATCGTCTTCGACCCGGAAAGCGAACAATGCCAGTTGATGCTCAAACACGATGTGCCCAAGCATCTGTTCGACTAGCGGACCTTTTCGGTGACCTGTTTGCGCTGGATCCGCTGATAGACTTCAGAACGGTGCACATTGACCTTCTGCGGCGCCTCGACACCAAAGCGCACACTGGAGCCGTTGACTGACAACACGCGCACGGATATGTCGTCACCGATGGAAATCAACTCGCCCACTACACGGCTGAGTACAAGCATGGAATTTATCCTTCAGGGTTAGCCAGGCCTGAAGATGCGCGGTGGGCGCGCGCTCGACAATACGTCGTGAGCAATTCAGTCTTGCCCTACACCCACAAGCGCTGCGCCCGTCAGACATTTCCTGCAAATCACTAAACAGCCTCGCCTCACGGGGCGGAAAAGCGCGGACCGAACAGAATCACGCTCGCGCCGATCACGCACAGCGCCACGCCGATCCAGTCCGAACCCAAAGGGCGAACGCGCTCGACCACCGCCAGCCAGCCGATCGACGCGACGATGTAGATTCCGCCATACGCGGCATAGGCGCGCCCGGCGTAAGCCGCTTCGACGCGGGTCAATAACAGGGCGAACAGGGTCAGGCTGAGCAGCGCCGGGATCACCCACAAGGCACTCTTGCCCTGACGCAGCCACATGAAAAAGGCGAAACAGCCGGCGATTTCAAACAGCGCCGCGAGGAAGAACCACAGGTAATTGAGCATTGATGTGTCTCGACAGGGTGACCACTGCGGCCACCCTAACGACGCGACACCCTTCGGGCAAGTTCAGCCGTTGGTTTGTCTGGCCTTGGCGCGCATTTTATCGGCCATGGTGGTCATTTCGTTGTAGATCAGTTGCGGATTCTTCTGTTTGATCGCCCAGGCCATGCGCCCCTGCTCGTGCGGCAGGATCATGAATTCGCCGGCGGCCACTTGCTGGTAGATATAGTCAGCGATGTCGGCAGCCGTAATCGGCGAACTTTCCAGCAACTTGCCGACCTGGGCTTTCATGGCCGGCGTCGGGCCACGGAACGAGTCGAGCAAGTTGGTCTGGAAGAACGACGGGCAGACCACATGCACGCTGACTTCCTGCTGCGCCAGTTCGATCAGCAAACTTTCCGACAGCGCCACTACACCGGCCTTGGCCACGTTGTAGTTGCTCATCGCCGGGCCTTGCATCAGTGCAGCCATCGAAGCGATGTTGATGATCTTGCCTTTGCTCTGTTCGAGCAGCGGCAGGAACGCCTTGCAGCCCTTGACCACCCCCATCAGGTTGATCGCGATCTGCCAGTCCCAATCCTCCAGCGACAGTTCGCTGAAGAATCCGCCGGACGCCACACCGGCGTTGTTGACGATGACATCAATGCCGCCGAGCTTCACCTCGCAAGCCTGGGCAAACGCGGTGAGCTGGCTGTAGTCACGCACATCGCAACGTTGGGTGAAACCGTCACCACCGGCCTCGCGCACCAGCTTCAGGGTTTCCTGCAGGCCAGCTTCGCTGACGTCGGACAAGGCCAGCTGCCAGCCTTCACGCGCCCAGCGCAGCGCGATTTCGCGACCCAAACCTGAGCCCGCACCCGTGATCATCATGCGATTTTGCATAGCAGACAGCCTTGTTGTTCCGTAGGAGATGCACGGAGTGTAGCGAAGGAACACTGGCCACCCACGCTCCATCAGATTGCTGAATACAGGATCAAAAGATCGCAGCCTGCGGCAGCGCCTACATGAATTCCCTGTAGGAGCTGCCGAAGGCTGCGATCTTTTGATCTCGCGCTTTAAAGGAAATAAACGAGTAATCCAAATACATTAAAAAAACATTGAATTTTCTTTCATTCGCACCAGTCGGAATTTGTAAGCCGTCTGGAATTAGTTAGCCTCCAGTCGCCCTTGAACACCAAGTCTTCTCGAACGCTATAAACAAGGAAATCGACATGGGCACAATTCTTATCATTATCCTGATCCTGTTGCTGATCGGTGGTCTGCCAGTCTTCCCGCACTCCAGAAGTTGGGGTTATGGTCCTTCGGGCATTATCGGCGTGGTGTTGGTGGTGCTGCTGGTCCTGCTGTTACTTGGCAGGATATAAAACCCCAAGACAAAAAAAAGAGGCCCTCAGGGGCCTCTTTTTTATGCAGCGGTTTTATCAGTCCGGCTTGCCGTTGATCACACCGGCGGTGTTGTCCATCAGGCTCTTGGTCGCCGTTTGCAAGAACGCTTCCAGCTTGAGCTTCAGTTCGGCGGTACGCGGTGCGTCCGGAATGATCTCGGCAGAAGGGTTCGCGCCCAGTTGGTACTGGTAGATCTTCGGCGCCATTTCCTTCTCTTTCGGCAGCACCAGGATCTGGTCGGCGGTGACGATGGCAGTGGTCTGCTCGCTACCCGACGGCTTGATCACACCGAAACCGGTGTCGCCGGCCGGCAGGTTGAGCAGGTCGCGGCCCCAGCACTGGTGACGCACTTCGCCACCCAGACGGCCCATGATGGTCGGCACGATGTCGATCTGGGTGCCCACGGTGTGATCGCGGGTGCCGAACTTCTCCTGGATGCCCGGAGCAATCATCAGCATCGGCACGTTGAAGCGGCCCAGGTCCATTTCGGTGATCTGGCGCTCGTTGCCGAAACCGTGGTCGCCGACGATCACGAACAGGGTTTCCTTGAAGTACGGCTCTTTACGCGCCTTCTCGAAGAACTGACCCAGTGCCCAGTCGGCGTAACGCATGGCGGTCAGGTGTTCGTTGAGGCTGCCACGATCGGTCACGCGCTCCACCGGCAATGGCGTCGGCAAGGCGTACGGCGTGTGGTTGGACAGGGTTTGCAGCAGCGCGTAGAACGGCTTGCCGTTTTCCCGTGCCTTCAGCTCCTGCAGACCACGGTCGAACATGTCCTGGTCGGACACGCCCCAGGTCGGATCGGAGAACACCGGATTGACGAAGTCGTTACGACCCACGAAGTTGGTCATGCCCTGGTTACTGAAGAAGCCCGACTGGTTGTCCCAGGCGAAGTCGCCGTTGTAGACATACACGTCGTCATACTTGCGCGCGCTGAGCAGCTGCGGCAGACCGGACAGCTTGTGGCTGCCTTCCGGGGTCTGCATCAGGTATTCGAAACCAGGCAGGTTCGGGAAGCACGCCATGGTCGCAAACATGCCCTGGTGGGTATGGGTGCCGTTGGAGAAGAAGCGGTCGAACAGCAGGCCTTCCTTCGACAGTTTGTCGAGGTAAGGTGTGATGTTGCCCGGTGCGCCCAGGGCGCCGACCGAGTGACCGGCCATGCTTTCCATCAGGATCACGACAACGTTCTTGATCGGCAGGGTCTTGTCGGCCGGCGGCGTGTAGTCACGACGCACGGCAGCGATGTCGGCATCGACCAGGTTGTCGTCCGGCATCACCAGCATCTCGCGCACCACTTTCTGCGCCTGTTCCTGCGGCAGCGTGGCTTTCCAGATGTTGTTGCGATCTTCGCCCATGCGGTCCTTGGCAGCGGCGATCAGCGACAGCGTGCCGTTGAGGCCGAGCTGGTTGGCGAAGTTCGATTCGGTGGTGTACACGTCACCCCAACGCAGCGGCGGGCCCTGACGCAGGGTGCCACGTGCGGCTACGACGCAGATCAGCAGGCAGACCACGAACACCGCCAGGCGGGTGTACCACGGCGCCACCTGACGGGTGCCGACGTTGCCACCGCTGAACGGGCCGCGTGGACGGGTCGCACGGTCGGCGCCCTTGAAGGCCAGGGTCAGGATCACGGTGCCGATGACCCACGCCAGCAGGTAACGCACTACCGGGAAACCGTACCAGAGCATGCTCATCACGGTTTTCGGGTCTTCCTTCACGTACTGGAACACCAGGCCGTTGAGGCGCTGGTGGAACTCGCGGTAGAAGTCCATTTCCATCAGGCCGAGGAACAGCGCGATGCTCGACGCCACAGTCAGCCACAGACGGAAGAAGCCACGCGCAGCCATCGCCCGCGCACTGAACAGTGCCAGCAGCAGCGGAACGCAGACGTAGACCACCAGGCGCAGGTCGAAACGCAGGCCGTTGGCGAAGGCTTCGAGGAAGGTCGAAGCCGGGGTATCGAGGATCATCTCGCGGTTGTAGACCAGCAGCGCGAGGCGCAGCACGGAAAACATCACCATCATGACCAGGGCACACAGCAGCGTGTAGGCCAGATGCGATTTGACGGTCGGTTGCAGCAGGCGAGTGGAAGATCGCTGCTGATTCAGGGCGTCCGGGTTTGCCATGTCGTTTTAGGACCCATTGGAAGTTGAAGTTGCAAAATACAGCGGCGCCATGCCCTCTTTTGGCCATTCCAGGCCCCGGGGCGTGCGCGGTGCGCAAATGTTGCACGATCAACGGCAGCATTGCCATTGATTACTGCCCCATTGCCCGACTCTTTCATACAAGCATTCGGACGGGGGACAAACCGAGTTGCGCGGGCGAATTGTCTGGAACACTTTGTGAAAATTTCGTCCAACGCATATCTGGAAACACAATATAACGACAAAACAAAACGCCCCGATTCGGTCGGGGCGTTTTGCTGTCAGCGCGAAGAATTACTTCTCGGCGCGTTCTTTCAGGGACTTCAGCGTATTGAACGGCGCATCGACCACGAACTTGTTGGCGATCACGCTCGGCACGCTGCCGCCGGGCTCAGTGTGCACCTGATAGGTCACTTCGACTTGATCACCTTTGGGTACGAACTTCCAGAACCCTTTGACCTGAGCGACACGGACAAAGCCTTTCTCTTCGGGAAGGTACTTCGGCACGCCTTCGAGGTTGCGGGTCAGGCTGCCATCGGCGCCCTCAACGGTGGTGATGTGCAACACCGAATCACGTGGGGTCACTGGCCACGGCGTATTGAACTGGGTATAGGTCCAGCTCTGATCGCCCTCGTGCTTGAGCAGTTTCTGGGTTTTGCATTCGTGAATCCAGGCGCAGGCTCCGGCCACGTCTTCCTGCAAGGCACGCAGTTTGGCAACGGTGGTCTTCATCAGGGCAACCCCCTGATAGGACTTGTAATCGGAACCCGGCACTTCGGCCAGCGAGACCTTGATCCCGTCCTGTTCCTTGGCGACCTTCCAGTCTTCGGCCTGAGCCATCGAAGTAGCCAGCACAGCGGTCAAACCACACAACACAGCGATACGATGCAGCGAACCCATAGTCTTATTCCTTATTGTTGAAGTTCCGTTCGTTTGACACATCACGCCGCCGTCATCTGCTCCCACCAGCCGATCAGTTTGATCGCTTCCTCGGAGCTGCTGCCACAGACTTCGACATCGGCGGCAAATCCTGAACAGACCGCCGGACGCTCCGGCTGACCGAAAATGCTGCACAGGTTTTCGACCGAGAGTTGCACGCAACGTTCGCCGGCAGGTTTGCCGTTGGGCATGCCCGGAATGGCAGAGCTGATGGAAGGGGCAATGCAGCAAGCGCCACAGCCTTCACGGCATTTCATGACGAGCAAGTCCTCGCGACGGGCAATGTGTTAAAGAGACACGGACAGAGTAACCGCTAAAACGGTTGTTTCAAATTCCCTGGACCGGGGTTTTTACCGATAACTGAATGTGACTGACCAGTCTCCGACAAAGCGTCTGGTTCGCGGGTCACGGCTCGATTGAATTTATTGCTTGAACTCGAAATCCAGCGCAGCGCCTTCAATATCGCGGCGCTCTTCGTTGCGCAGTTGCAACTGCATTTCGTTGCTGAGCAGGCGGCCGTTGAGCTGGAAGCCGCTGTTCTTCTCGCCGAACATCTGCGGCAGGATCGCCTCGTGTTTGGGCATCGACACAGTACCGGCAGGTTTGAGTTGCTGAACCATGTCTTTGGGCAGGCTCAGGTCCAGTTTGGCCGGCGGCAGTCTGGTTTTAGCCACCTCACTGGCCGATTTCGACTTGGAAGCGACCGGGGGACGCTTCTTCACCGGGGCGGCTTTCTTCTGTGAGGCTTTCTTAGCCGGTGCTTTTTTATCCGCAACGGCTTTTTTGCTCGCGGCCGATTTGCTTGCCGGGGTGGACGTTGCGGGCTTTTCCTGAACGGCAGCTGCCATGACACCGGGCGCATGGCCCATCGTCAACACACCAAGCAAAATCCAGACAGCAGGCAAAATCGCTTTCATGAGCCCCACAACACTAACGGCAGAGGGCCATATGCTCGCCTGTTGAGTGTCACAAGACAAGCACGGTGCGCCACTCGTTCAGAAACCGCCTGCGGTTTCCTGACACAGTTGAGTCGCCAGCAAACCGAGGGTCATCAGCGCCCTTTCCGCCTCGCGATTCCACGGCGTGCCGCAATTCAGGCGGATGCAGTGGTTGAACTGCTCGGTATTACTGAAGATCAGCCCCGGCGCAATACTGATGCCCTGCTGCAAGGCGCGGACGTGCAATTCCTGGGTATTGACCCTGCCCGGCAGACTCACCCAGAGGATGAAACCGCCCGTGGGCCGGGTCATTTGCGTGCCTTCGGGGAAGTACTGCTGCACCGCCAGCTGAAATGCGCTGAGGTTTTTTCGGTATTCCTGGCGGATGTACCGTAAATGCCGGTCATAACCGCCATTTTCCAGATAAGCGGCAATCGCCATTTGCGTGACGCTGCACGCCGAATGCGTGGTGAAGGTCTGCAGACGCTGGATTTCCTGCTGATACTTGCCGGCGATCATCCAGCCGACGCGCACACCCGGCGACAACGTCTTGGAAAAGCTCGAGCAGTAGATCACCCGATCCAGTCGATCGTAGGCCTTGAGAGCTTTGGTGCGCCCCTGTTCGAACATCAACTCGCCATAGATGTCGTCTTCTACGATCTGGATATCGAAGTCCGAAGCCAGGCGCAGCAGTTGTTTCTGCCGCTCTTCCGGCATGGTGCCGCCCAGTGGATTGCTCAGCCGGGTGGTCAGCACCAGCGCCTTGATCGACCATTGGTTGGCGGCCAGTTGCAAGGCTTCCAGGCTCATGCCGGTGGCCGGGTCGCTGGGAATCTCGATCACTTTCAGGCCCAGCAGGTCGGCCAGTTGCAGCAGGCCGTAATAGGTTGGCGATTCGGCGGCGATCAGATCACCCGGACGGGTCAGCACCCGCAGCGACATCTGCAAAGCATCGACGCAACCGTGGGTGATCACCACTTCCGACGGATCGACGACGACCCCGGCATCGCGCATGCGGATCGCCACTTGCCGACGCAGCGGTTCGAAACCCGGGCTGAACATGTAACTGAACGCGCGCGGACTATGGAATCGGGTGACCTTGGCCAGTTGTTGATGCAGCGCGCGCACCGGGAGGTAATCGACACTCGGCACCGCAGCGCCCAACGGGAACACCCCTTCGCGCCGCGATTCGACCAACACTTGCTGAATGATGCTGGCGCGGGTGACCAGTCCTGGCCGCTCGACCCGGGCGATGTCCGGGGTCGGCGCTGTCAGTGCCGGGGTCTGGTGCACGTAGTAACCGGACTGCGGCCGTGCACGGATCAGGCCCTGATCTTCGAGGTTGGCGTAAGCCTGCAACACCGTTGCATGGCTGACATTGAGCTGCGAACTCATCTTGCGCACCGACGGCACGCGTTCTCCGGGCTGATAGACACCGCGCCGGATGTCTTCCGCCAGCTGTTGAGCAATACGTTGGTAGAGCAAGAGGTTGGTCATGACGCAGCACTCGATTTCACGGGCATTTTATTCTTGTGTGAAACAATACCGGAACAGTTTAGAAGTGTACTGGGACAGTTGCCACCATAGTCGACCGTACAGTGCAGTGTCAGCTACAACTGTACGGATTTGCGCGCTATTCGACAGACGTAAAAAAGCCCGGCGCTGCATGACAGGCCGGGCTTTCCAGAGACGCAGCCCTCAGCGGGCGGCGCCGAGCTGGCCTTTTTCGTCGGAGAACACAATTTCCACCCGACGGTTCTGTGCTCGCCCACGCTCGGAAGCGTTGACGTCCACCGGGTATTCGTCGCCGTAACCTTCGACCTGAATCCGCTTGTCCTCGATACCCAGGTCCATCAGCACATCGGCCACCGCCTGCGCACGATCACGCGACAGCTTGAGGTTTTCCTGCTTGCCGCCGGTGCTGTCGGTGTAGCCCTCTATGCGCACCACGCGTTTCGGGTTGAGCTGCAGAAACTGCACGATCTTCAGCACTACACGGTTGGCCGAGTTCTTCAGCTCCGCTTCGCCGGTGTCGAACAGCACATCGCCCAAGGTCATGACCAGGCCGCGATCGGTTTGCGTGGTGGCCAGCGCAACGATCTGCTCCTCGAGCCACTTGCCCTGCTGCTGCACGCTCAGCAGTTTGGACTCGCGCAGGGCCAGTTGCAGGCGTTGACGCTCCAGCTCAAGCTTCGCCGCACGCTCTTCGTTGAGCACCAGATTGGTGTGTTCGCGGGCGATTTCGCTGTAACGCTGACTCAGGTAGGCGTAATGCGCGACATCCCAGCCGCTGCCCCAATAGGTCGACAGGCGATCGGCACGGGCCAGCGATTCACCGGCGCGGATCACGTCCTTGGGCGCGATACGCAGCACATTGGAATCTTCCTTGACCTTCTGGAAGTCGCTGCTGGCCTGCTGCAAGGCGGCTTCGCTGTGTTGACCGGCGCAACCGTAGAGGCTTGCACAACCGGCCAGAATCAACCCGCCGAGGGCTTTGGACTTGAGGCTCATTGGGCATCTCCCAGTTGCTTGCGCAGACGGATGATGCGGGTGTTGAGCACGTTCAGTTGCTCTTCGCTCTTTTGCGTCAACACCTTGGCTTCTGCCAGACGTGCGTCCAGCTCGGCCTGTTCGGCGCGCATGCGGGCGTTCTTGAAAGACTCGTCGGTCATGTTGCCCTTGGCCCGGTTGAACTTGTCTTCGGCCAGTTTCATTTCCGGCAGTTCATCGGCGGTCGCACCCACAGCCTTGGCCTGGGTGATGGCCTGCTCGGTCAGGCGCATTTGCTCATTGGGCGCAGGATCGTTGGCGCAGCCGGCCAGGGCCAGAACGGCCATGGCCGCGAAAAGAGGTCGAATACTCACTAAGAATCCCTACTGTTTTGGGGCACTGACAGGTGGCTGCGGCTGTTGCTGCTGAGCCTTCCAGCGCTCGATGTTGCGTTGCAGCGCGGCTTCGGTCAGTCCGGACGCGGGCAATTCTGTCATCTTTTTAGCGAGCTGTCCGCGCAACCACGGATCGTTGCAGGCCGAGTTGTGCGAAACCGCGAGGAACAGTCCCGGTCGGTCGATCGGTTGCTCGAACGCCAGCAGATCATTGGCCATGCCCAATGCCTGCGCGGCGGCCATGCCCGAGTAGCGCCCGGCGAGTACATATTCGACTTCACCCAGCAGAAGTTTCTGAAAGGCTTGAGTGATGTTTGCCGTCCGGGTCAGGGTCAGATTCTGCTCGGCGAAAGTGCCGAATGCCTGGGTCATTCGAGACTTTTCCGACAGCCCGCCGGTGTGCCCGTGCAGATCCCTGGCTTCGCTGTAGACCAGCGTCGAGCCCTTGCGCGTCCACACCAGATAGTCGTTTTCCAGCAACGGCGGATAGATGTAGTCGACATTTTCCAGCTCGTTGAACATCAGCAGCGTGTCGGCCAGCATGTCCATGCGCCCGCTGCGCACCTCATCGAGGGCCTGCGCGCGTTTGCCGGCGTAGAGCAGCTCGACCTTGATCCCCAGATCCTTGGCCACTTGCTGCAGCAGGTCGGCACTGGCACCGATCAAGTGCTTGGGATTCTGCGGGTCCTGCCACAGGTACGGCGGCGCATCCGGGCTGCCGGTGACGACAAGGCGCTCGCATTTGCCGGCAGCCGCAGCCATCCCCGGTAACAGGATCAATCCCAATAACAACCCGCGGCGCAGATCCATGGCAAAACACTCCCACGCAAATTCGAGACAAAAAAAAGCCCGACCATAAGGCCGGGCTCTTTATAAGTGAAGCTGCCGGATTAGACCAGCTTCTCCAGCTCAGGTACCGCTTCGAACAGATCCGCCACCAGACCGTAATCGGCCACCTGGAAGATCGGCGCTTCTTCGTCCTTGTTGATCGCAACGATCACTTTGGAGTCTTTCATGCCGGCCAGGTGCTGGATCGCGCCGGAGATACCGACGGCGATGTACAGCTGTGGCGCAACGATCTTGCCGGTCTGACCGACCTGCATGTCGTTCGGGACGAAACCTGCGTCGACTGCGGCGCGCGAAGCACCCACGGCGGCGCCCAGCTTGTCGGCCAGAGCGTACAGGTGTTTGAAGTTGTCACCGTTCTGCATGCCGCGGCCGCCGGAAACGACGATCTTGGCAGCGGTCAGCTCTGGACGATCGGACTTGGCCAGTTCTTCGCTGACGAAGCTGGAAGTGCCGGCGTCGTGCGCAGCCGCTACGGCTTCAACAGCCGCCGAACCACCTTCAGCGGCAACCGGGTCGAAACCGGTGGCACGCACGGTGATCACTTTGATCGCAGCGGTCGATTGCACGGTAGCGATAGCGTTACCGGCGTAGATCGGACGCTTGAAAGTATCAGCGCTTTCTACCGAGATGATCTCGGAGATCTGGTCAACGTCCAGTGCAGCGGCAACGCGCGGCAGGATGTTTTTGCCGTTGGACGTGGCGGCAGCCAGGATGTGGCTGTAGCCCTTGCCCAGCTCTGCAACCAGCGGCGCAACGTTTTCCGGCAACTGATGCGCGTAAGCGGCATTGTCAGCGTTGAGGACTTTGCTTACGCCAGCGATTTTCGCAGCGGCTTCGGCCACAGCGCCAGCGCCCTGGCCTGCAACCAGCACGTGAATGTCGCCGCCGATTTTGGCAGCAGCAGCCACGGTGTTCAGAGTGGCCGGGGCCAGCACTTTGTTGTCGTGTTCAGCAATAACCAAGATAGTCATTTAGATTACCTTCGCTTCGTTTTTCAGTTTCTCGACCAGTTCAGCCACCGACTTGACCTTGATGCCCGCGCTGCGTGCAGCCGGCGCTTCGACTTTCAGGGTCTTGTTGGTGGAGGCGGTGGAAACGCCCAAAGCGTCCGGAGTCAGCACTTCGAGAGGCTTCTTCTTGGCTTTCATGATGTTTGGCAGGGACGCATAACGCGGCTCGTTCAAACGCAGGTCGGTGGTGACGATCGCTGGCAGTTTCAGCGAAACGGTCTGCGCGCCGCCGTCGATTTCGCGGGTCACGGCAACGCTGTCGCCAGAGACTTCGACTTTCGAGGCGAAAGTGCCCTGACCGTAGCCGCTCAGTGCAGCGAGCATCTGGCCGGTCTGGTTGTTGTCGCTGTCGATCGCCTGTTTGCCCAGGATCACCAGCTGAGGCTGTTCCTTGTCGACCACAGCCTTGAGCAGCTTGGCCACGGCCAGCGAAGTCAGGTCTTCAGCGGATTCGACGAGGATGGCGCGGTCGGCACCCAGAGCCAGTGCGGTACGCAGCTGTTCCTGAGCGGTGGTCGGGCCGATGGAGACGACGACGATTTCAGTCGCAACACCTTTCTCTTTCAGGCGTACGGCTTCTTCCACTGCGATTTCGCAGAACGGGTTCATCGACATCTTGACGTTGGCGAGGTCTACGCCGGAATTGTCCGCCTTGACGCGGACCTTGACGTTGTAATCCACAACGCGTTTGACAGCTACAAGAACCTTCATGGATTCCTCGTTACTCTCCGGTGAAAAGAAAGTCGCCTAGGCGAACCTGGCGGTTGATGCTCATCGGGCACAAGGGCACCTCTAAAAACGCCGGCTGGGGGCGATGACCGTTCGTCAGTGGTGACCAACAAGTCATTGAATCGCACGGTGTGTAAACTGCGCGCCGGACTTGCGCTGCGCATCACCTTGTACTGCCTGTGCCCTGTCTTTAGAGGTGCTCTTGAAACCGCCAGTCTGCCTACGGCGAGCGCAAAACCGCCCGTATCTTGACCGGAACGCCTATTCCGGTCAATACGGCAAAATGGCCGTTCATAAGCCGCGCTTCTTTGATTTCTCTGGGCTGGAGCCGATTCAAACAAACGTTTGTATTGGACGCTCGGAGTGGTGTAGATATAATGCGCCGCCTAGAGAGAAAGGTGGTTTGCCCATTATTACCCTTGACGTTAACGTAAAGGCAATAACGGATACGACACCGAACCTCCAAATTAGAAAAAAAACTGTTGAGCCTTGAGTAGGAGATAGCCTGTGGAACGCGAATACATGGAATTCGACGTGGTCATCGTCGGTGCCGGCCCCGCTGGCCTGTCCGCCGCCTGCCGTCTGAAGCAGAAGGCCGCCGAAGCCGGTAAGGAAATCAGCGTCTGCGTGGTCGAAAAAGGCTCCGAAGTCGGCGCACACATCCTTTCCGGTGCCGTGTTCGAACCACGCGCTCTGAACGAACTGTTCCCGGACTGGAAAGAACTCGGCGCCCCGCTGAACACCCCGGTCACCCGCGATGACATTTTCGTGCTGAAAAACGCCGACAGCGCGCAGAAAATTCCTGACTTCTTTGTGCCCAAGACCATGCACAACGAAGGCAACTACATTATTTCCCTCGGCAATCTGTGCCGCTGGCTGGCCCAGCAGGCCGAGAACCTCGGCGTGGAAATCTACCCGGGCTTCGCCGCTCAGGAAGCGCTGATCGACGAAAACGGCATCGTGCGCGGGATCATCACCGGTGATCTGGGCGTCGACCGCGAAGGCAACCCGAAAGAAGGCCTGTACACCCCGGGCATGGAACTGCGTGGCAAGTACACGCTGTTCGCCGAGGGCTGCCGTGGCCACATCGGCAAGCAACTGATCAAGCGTTACAACCTCGACAGCGATGCCGACGCTCAGCACTACGGCATCGGCCTGAAGGAAATCTGGGAAATCGACCCGGCCAAACACCAGCCAGGTCTGGTGGTGCACACCGCCGGTTGGCCGCTGGACATCATGGGCACCGAAAACACCGGCGGCTCGTTCCTCTATCACCTGGAAAACAACCAGGTAGTGGTCGGTCTGATCGTTGATCTGTCTTACAGCAACACTTACCTGTCGCCGTTCGACGAGTTCCAGCGCCTCAAGCATCACCCGGTGCTGGCCCAGTACCTGGAAGGCGGCAAGCGCGTCAGCTACGGCGCCCGTGCGATCTGCAAAGGTGGCCTGAACTCGCTGCCGAAAATGGTCTTCAAGGGCGGCGCGCTGATCGGTTGCGACCTCGGCACCCTGAACTTCGCCAAGATCAAAGGCAGCCACACCGCGATGAAGTCCGGCATGCTCGCCGCTGAATCGGTGGCCGACGCCCTGTTCGCCGAAAAGGATGGCACCGAAGAGCTGACCACTTACGTTGACGCGTTCAAGAAGAGCTGGCTCTACGACGAACTGTTCGCCAGCCGCAACTTCGGCCCGGCGATCCACAAGTTCGGCGCGATCGTCGGCGGTGGTTTCAACTGGCTGGACCAGAACATCTTCGGCGGCAAACTGCCGTTCACCCTGCATGACACCAAGCCGGACTACGCTTGCCTGAAACTGGCGGCCGACTGCAAGAAGATCGACTATCCAAAGCCGGACGGCAAACTCAGCTTCGACAAACTGAGCTCGGTGTTCATCTCCGGTACCAACCACGAAGAAGAACAGCCGTGCCACCTGAAGCTGACCGACCCGAGCATCCCGATCAGCAAGAACCTGCCGCTGTACGACGAACCGGCGCAGCGCTACTGCCCGGCCGGCGTCTACGAAGTGATCACCAAGGAAGACGGCGAAAAACGCTTCCAGATCAACGCCCAGAACTGCGTGCACTGCAAGACCTGTGACATCAAGGACCCTTCGCAGAACATCACCTGGGTCACGCCGGAAGGCGCTGGCGGCCCGACTTACCCGAACATGTAAGCCGTATCGCTGAACAACGAGGCTCCCGAAACGGGGGCCTTTTTGTTGCCCAGGTTTTCTGTTTCACCACAAAACAACTGTGGGAGCGGGCTTGCTCGCGAATGCGGTGTGTCATTCAGCCCATTCATTGACTGATACACCGCATTCGCGAGCAAGCC
>NZ_JASCPO010000136.1:0-15553 GCF_029960145.1 Pseudomonas sp. PS01299
GAGCTTGCTCCCGCTGGACTGCGAAGCAGGCCCACTGCTTTTTAAAGTTGAAGAGCAAGGGCCGCTTCGCGCCCCAGCGGGAGCAAGCTCCCTCGCCACAGTTATTTGCGGTGTGCCTGATGATAGGCGGGGTGCGGACAGTTGGCAGGGGAGATTTTCGGCGCCTGCGCAGCTGAAACGATGCACTGCGCGGGCGGCATGGCTGAAAAAAATGCGACCAACTGCCGCTCGGTTAGCCGTTTGTCTTCTATATACAGCCGCTCGACTGAATTTCTTGCTATAAACGCACTCCGATGACCGCCACGAAGCCTGTGTCAGACCCGTTTACGGCTGTTGTCGGACAAATTCCCGGTATTTACAGTTGCTGAGGCCTCAAACGGGCCTTAGACTGCCGCCCCTTCGTAAATTGAGTGCCGGGTGGCGTTTGCAATAAACGATGCCTTTTCGTCGACCGGACACGGTTCGCCGGAACGCTCCCTATTTCGCCTTAATGCACGTTTTTTTATAGAGATATCAATGACAAAGGACAAGTTGCTGGCGATGCCGGCAGATGACTACATGAATGCCGAGCAACACGCTTTCTTCACCGAGCTGTTGCAGAACATGAAAGTCGAAACCCACGAGCGCATTGAGCAAAACCGTATCGCCATCGAAAGCCTGGACACTCCGGCCGACCCGGCGGACGCGGCTTCGGTTGAAGAAGAGCGCACCTGGCTGGTGAACGCGATCGATCGCGACCAGCGCATGCTGCCGCAACTGGAACAAGCCCTTGAGCGCATCAAGGAAGACAGTTTTGGCTGGTGCGACGACAGCGGCGAGGCCATCGGCCTGAAACGCCTGTTGATCAGCCCGACCACCAAGTACTGCATCGAAGCTCAAGAGCGTCACGAGCAGATCGACAAGCACCAGCGTCAGGCCTGATTCCATGGCTGCCCCCTGAATCGGGGGTGCCTGCAAAAGATCGCAGCCTTCGGCAGCTCCTACACGAGCTGATGGGGCTGCGATCTTTGCTTTTGCTCGTCTGCGATATTTTGCGCGCCGTTCCATTGACCTGCTGCAGACTCCACGACTAACGGACCATGGATAATGGCGTTCTAGTGGCGTTTAATGCAGTCACAACAATGAGAACAAGCGTGGGGTGTTGATATGACGAGAGATGGATCTCTGGTTGGGGCTTTGCCCGCACCAGTGCTGTTGCCGAAAAACCGCTGGATCGCTCCGACCCTGCAAAGCATCGCCCTGATGCTGTTGCTCGCCGGCATGACGCTGGGTGGAGGGTCGCTGTACATCGGCCTGCCGCTGGCGGTGCTGATTGTCTGGCTGCCGCGCCTGCGCTCGCGTGCCGTCGCCGATGTTGTGCCTGCCGAGACCGGTAGCGCGATTTCCGAACTCACCCGCGATCTTTCCTACACCACCAGTCATAACGCACTGTCAGCTGCCGGTGTGGCGTTTTCCGTCAAGCAACTGGCGGGCAAACTGGAATCGCAACTCGATGCGGCGGCGCAGATTGTCAGCAACGCCGAAGTGATGATCGCCACCGAACACGCCACTTCGCAGCTCAGTCGTGAAGCGCTGGACGCCGCCAGCGAAGCGCATCACAGCAGCGCGGCGGGGCGCACGGAACTGGTGGATTCGATTGCGCGCATGCATCAACTCAGTCAACGCGCCAACGCCAGTCGTGAGCTGATCGAAGCCCTGAGCCTGCGCAGCGATGACATTCAGCGCGTAACCCTGGTGATTCAATCCATCGCCAGCCAGACCAATCTGCTGGCGTTGAACGCGGCGATTGAAGCGGCGCGGGCTGGCGAGCATGGTCGCGGTTTCGCAGTGGTGGCGGATGAGGTGCGCGGTCTGGCAGCGCGGACGGCCTCGGCGACCGGCGAGGTCGGCGAGATGGTCGCCGATATTCAGCAGCGCACGGCGCAAGTGGTGGAGCAGATCCGCGAGCTGTCCAGCGATCTGCAGACCGGCGTCGAGCAGGTCGAGAACACCGGCCAGCATCTGGAAAACATCGCGCGGTTGGCGGCAGGGGTGGAAAGTCAGGTCGGCGAAATCGCCCGTGGCGCGGAAACCAATCGCGAGCAGCTCGACAGTCTGTTCAAGGCCATCGAGCAGATGCGCAGTGATCTGGCGATCAGCGATCAACAAACCCGGCGTCTGGCCGAGGCCGCTGTGCAGATGGAAGGGCAGGCGGAAACCATCAGCGAGCGTCTGGCCGAAGTCGGTCTGGATGACTATCACCAGCGCGTCTATGACCTGGCGCGTGAGGGCGCTAGTCAGATTGCGGCGCGGTTCGAGGCGGATGTCGAGCAGGGGCGGATCAGTCTTGAGGATTTGTTCGACCGTCAATATCAACCGATTCCCGGGACGCAGCCGGCGAAGTTTCAGACCCGTTTCGACCGTTACACCGATCAGGTGCTGCCGGCGATCCAGGAGCCGTTGCTGCCGCGTCATGAGGGGTTGGTGTTCGCCATCGCCTGCACGCCGCAGGGTTATGTGCCGACGCACAATCTGGCGTTCAGTCAGCCGTTGACCGGTGACGCGCAGGTCGACGCGGTGGGTAACCGCACCAAACGCAAGTTCGCCGACCGCACCGGGATCCGCTGCGGCAGCCATCAACAGGCGGTGTTGCTGCAGACCTACACCCGTGACACCGGGGAGCTGATGCACGACTTGTCGGTGCCGATCATGGTCAAGGGCCGGCATTGGGGCGGTCTGCGCCTGGGTTACAAGCCGGAGAATCCGCGCTGATCGATTGTTACCGCTCGCGCAATGAATCTGTGCACGGGCGTTGCTGTTTCCTCTGCGATGAAGTCATTAACATGGCCGTTAGTTAGGTAGCTAATGAAATCGAGAGGTCAGTATGTGCAGAGTCGATGTCGCGGTGATGATTGGCAGTGGTGTGCCCGCCGGATTGCGCGCGATGGGCCAGAGCGTCTGCTGGGTGGTGTTGCTCAATGGTGAGCGGCGTGGCACCGCGTTCGCCAGTCGCGACGAGGCGGAGGAGTGCAAGGCTGCCTGGCTCGCGCAACTGATGGCCGAGCCTGGCGACAGCCTGCACTGACATTTATTAACGTCCGTCGTGCAGGCGTACGTTCAATTCATCGACCATCACCGCTTCTTCGCCGTCGGCGCGCAGCCACTCCTTCAGCAGTTGCGCCTGTTGCGCTGTCCAGAACTTGGCATCGATCAACTTGGTTTTGGCATCCAGCGGATGCGCTTCGATGAAATCGTCGATGGCCCCGTTTTCCGATGGCAGGCCCAGTTGGTCGAACAGGGTTTTCAGATCATATGCAGGCAGTTCCATCGTGTACTCCTTTTGCGTGTGCCGAAATGGCGCTGTCGCTCGCTCTTTATCTGAGGCAGCCGTTGGACAAGAGTTCGATTCGTGATTCAAGCAAGCGGGCGAGGGCGCACGCTTCGTTATGGTCTTCGCGGAAACCTCTTACACGGCCGGTGGAAGATTCCTTGATATGAAAGAACGCATTACCTGCCGGGACCACCTGAAATCGCGGGGTCTGGACGCTTTGTGCGTATTGCGCAAGTTCCGGCAAATCAGTGCCGTGCAGCACGAAAGGCGTATCCATGACTGGTTTGGAGGGCTGGGCAAAGTGAGTCAGAGTGCACATATGAAGTCCTTTTCATGAGATAGCCGACGGTTACAGGTCGGTTCGGGTAGTCGGAAGCAGCATCGCTGCTCTAGAATCGCCAGTGTCTGCTGGCGACAGGTGCCTATCTAAAGCAATTTTTTACCGGCGATATGTCGGAAAAGGGCTTTTTTTCGTCAGTTTTTTCCCTAAAGTTTGTAGTCCGTCTTCGTTGCGCTTCAATGAAGATTTTTCCTTCAAGGCCTGGCGAACATCGAGGCAAGTTTCTCGCCTGACTTTCCAGTAGTCTTGCGAACTTGTGATGTATGGGCGCTCCGCTTGTTTCAGGTGTACTGAAGTCATTCGGTAACAGCATCGGCCTGGCCGTTTTTTTGCCGTGCGCGTTTTGGCGCGGGTACTTTTTCAGATGTGGGGATGTTTCTTTGGCAGTCAGTAACCTCGATATGCATGCTTTGTTCGTGTTGGGTGATTTGCGTGCAAAGCTGGTCAAGCTGTTCCAGTCGCGTTTTGTTTACATCACCGAACAGAACGCCGAAGGCATTTACGTGGCCGAGATCGACACCGAAAGTGCGTTGGTGGTTGATGACAAACCGGGGCTCAAGCTCAAGGTCGGCGATCATTTCAGCGCGGCCGTGCTGCCCAGCCGTGAAGGCGGCAAGATGGACATTCGCTTTCGCGAAATCAAGCTGACGGTCTACGGCCTGGGCGATTACGCCTTTGTCGATACAGCGGACGGCCACGCGATCCTGTTCAAGGAAGGCCACAGCGTGGTGACGGTGTTTGCCGCGCACCAGCAACTGCAGGAAGGCCTGACCAAGACCCTGAAAGCCGTTACCGGTAAAGCGGCGAAGTGGCGCAAGGGCGAACTGATCACGTTCAAGGCCAGCGAGTGATCGGTGGTGTGAGCCGCGCCGACTTCCATTCGCAGAACCTCGACCGCGCACGTGAAGAGGCATTGCGCCTGTTCAACGCCAAAGCCGAATTGCAGGGCGCGTGGCTGAGCTGGGTGGCAGCGCAGATCTACACCTTGCGGCCTGCGGAATACGCCAGCATGGTCAGACGCGAGCTGCAAAGCTTGCAGGAAAAGTCTGAAACATAACCTCGCCGGGATTGGCCCCCGGAAAAAGCAGGAACCTCGGCTACAGTCAGTTGACTGAGTATTCAGAGGCTTGCGGTCTTCTGCCAGGCCATCCTGCTATTGCTGTGAACAGCACGAGGTGCAAAAGCATGAAAGGAATTCGACGGCTATTGGCCGCCAGCGTGGTTTCGTTCGGTGTACTGACGGCCGCGCAGCCGGCAGCGGCGGCACAGGCACCGATTCATTTTGCCGACCTGAACTGGGAAAGCGGCAGCCTGATCACCGATGTTCTGCGGATCATCGTCGAGAAGGGCTATGGCCTGCCGACCGATACGCTGCCCGGCACCACCATCACGCTTGAGACCGCGCTGGCCAACAATGACATTCAGGTCATTGGCGAAGAGTGGGCCGGGCGCAGTCCGGTGTGGGTCAAGGCTGAAGCGGAGGGCAAGGTCGTCAGTCTCGGCGATACGGTCAAGGGTGCCACTGAAGGCTGGTGGGTGCCGGAGTACGTGATCAAGGGTGACCCGGCCAAGGGCATCAAGCCGCTGGCGCCGGACTTGCGCAGTGTCAGCGACCTGAAGAAATACAAGGACGTGTTCAAGGACCCGGAAAATCCGAGCAAGGGTCGGTTCCTCAACAGCCCGATCGGCTGGACCTCGGAAGTGGTGAACAAGCAGAAGCTGACCGCTTACGGCCTGCAGGACGATTACACCAATTTCCGCAGTGGATCGGGCGCGGCGCTGGATGCCGAGATCAGCTCTTCGATCCGTCGGGGCAAACCGGTGCTGTTCTATTACTGGTCGCCGACGCCATTGCTGGGCAAATTCAAACTGGTGCAGCTGGAAGAGCCACCGTTCGATGCCGAGGCGTGGAAGACCCTGACCGATGCCGATAACCCCAATCCGAAACCGACCCGTTCGCTGGCATCGAAGCTGTCGATTGGCGTGTCTACGCCGTTCCAGAAGCAGTATCCGCAGATCGCGGATTTCTTCAACAAGGTGGATTTCCCGATCGAGCCGCTGAACAAGGCGTTGGCCGAGATGAGCGAGAAACACACCGCACCACGTCAGGCGGCGGAAGCGTTCATGAAAGCGCATCCGGAGGTGTGGCAGGCGTGGGTGCCGGAAGATGTGGCGGAGAAGGTGGCGGCTGATATGAAATGAGATGGGCTTCTGTGGCGAGGGAGCTTGCTCCCGCTCGGCTGCGGAGCAGTCGCTATCTCGGAAAATGCGGTTTTAATGATTAACCGCGTCAGCCGATTTCAGGGCTGCTTCGCAACCCAGCGGGAGCAAGCTCCCTCGCCACAGGTTATGTGTCGACTCAGAATCGAGTCTGCACCGCCAATTCAAAGGTACGCGGTGTACCCAGATAGTAAGCCGGCGACACATGCGCAAACTCGGCATACACCTCATTGGTCAGGTTGCGCACTCGGCCGGTGACGGTGGTGTGCGAGTCGACCTTGTAGCTGAGGAAGCTGCCGAACAGCGTGTACGACGGCACGGTCATGGTGTTCGCCGTGTCCGCATACACCGACGCCACATACCGCGCATCGACCCCACCTTGCCATTGCGGCGAAAAATCGTAAGTCAGCCATAGATTGCCGACCCGGTCCGGAACGTTGGTCGGCGTGTTGCCCTTGCGTGAAACCACCGCGCCGGCGGCGTTCTTTTCGGTGAAATCATCGTATTGTGCATCGACCCAGGCGAAGTTGCCTTCGGCCAACAGTTTGTCGGTGATCCGCAGGGAGCTGGCAATCTCGATGCCTTTCGAAGTTTGCTGTCCTACCGGGATGCTGCTGGTAGGGTCCAGCGGGTCAGTCACGGCGAAGTCCTTGCGCTCGATGGTGTAGGCGGCAACCGTCGCCGAGCCACGGCCTTCCAGGTAGTCGAACTTGCTGCCGACTTCCCATTGCTTGCCGGTGGAAACATCGAAGTCCTGCGTGCCGTTCGGTTGCTCGGCGGCGGTGCTGTATTGCACGTAGACATTGGCCGATGGAATGAACTGGTAAGTCAGGCCGACACGCCCGGTGATCGGCTCCCAGCTGCGCTTGAGATGCTTCGGATTGGCGGCCGTCACGGTGCGATGGTTGGTCACGTCGAGGTCGATGTCGTCGTAACGCAGGCCGGTGAGCAACGCCAGTTTGTCGGTCAGTGCCAGGCGGTTTTCCACGAACAGCGCCTTGGTGGTGACCTCGTTGGTCTTGTCGCTGATCTGTGTCGGGTTGGTGCCGGGAATATCGTAGAAATGCCCCGGACGGTAGTTGTTCGGGTCGACCGTGCTTGCGCCTTTGATATTCAGCGGCGAGTTGGTGGTCTGGTTGACCTTGTACTCGAAACCACCGGACCAAGTGGTGTCGAGGCCGAGCAGGGTATTGTCGTGGCGCAGTTCGAACTGGTTGCCGTTCTGCTCACCCTGATGCCGCACTTGATAGGCGGTGGAGCGATTCACCGCCGTGTTGTCAGCGTTGTACTGATAGGTCTCGAGGTTGCGGTAGTCTCGCTGGCTGTCGAGGTGATACAGCGTATTGCGCAGAGTGGTGCTGTCGTTGATCCGGTAGTCGATGATCGAGCGCACCCAGATCGTGCGCTGTTCGTAGCGCCCGTCCTCGACGTTGTAGTTGTTGAAGCGATTGTGTTTGTCGATCTTCAACTCGCCGGCTTTGGGGTTGAGCACCGGCGTGCCCCAGTACGGGCTGTCTTCGTGTTCGTCCTGATATTCCAGGGCCAGGGTGTGCGACAGATTCGGCGTGAGGTCGCTGAGCAACGAGAACGCCACGCTCCAGGCATCGCGCTCCTGACGGTCGATGTAGCCGTTGCTGGTGTTGTGGCTGACATCGAGCCGCGCGTAGTGCTGCACGTCGGCGCTCGGGTCGGTCAGCGCGTGGTTGAGGCCGAACGCGGTTTCGGTGGTGTCGTAACTGCCGTAGCTGACGCGACCTTCAGCGGCTTGTTCGTCGCGAGTTGCCAGTTTGGTCACGTAGTTCAGCGACCCCCCCACCGAGCCTGCGCCGTTGATCAGTGACGAAGGCCCGCCCACCAGCTCGACCCGATCATAGATCCATGAATCCACCGGTCGGGCGAGGCCGCCGGAGACGGTGACGCCGTTGAACATCTGAGTGATCTGGCTACTGGTGAAACCGCGATAGGAGACGAATCCGCCAAAGCCCGGTGGTGCGCTGGCATTGACCCCGGTCAGGGTGTTGGCGGCGTCTTGAAAGTTCTGTGCGCCGTGGCGTTCGATGTCGTTGCGGTTGGCGACGGCCACCGAGGCCGGTGTGTCGCGCACGCTCAAGCCGAGACGCGAAGCCATGCCGCTGGATTGATCGAGGCTCAGGCCTGGTTCGCTGGTGGATTCGCCGTCGATGGTGATCGGTGCCAGATCCACGGTGGATTGCGCCCAGGCGTTAAGGGACAGGCAGCCGCACAGGCTCGCCAGCAGAGGAATATGTTTCATCGTTGAATCCTGAATGCTTGTCTAGGAATCAGCGCACAGGCGAACGCCGCGCGTTGGCGCAGTGGGCTGAAAAATCAAAAAGGCAAAGACACTCAGGCGAGCGGTGGGGCGCGAGGATTGGCCGAGGGCCAGGTGAAGCGGGCAGGGAGGTCAGCACTGACGATGGGCGCCAGCGGCGGGCTGTGCTGTTCGGGCAGCACCGCGAGGGTCAGGCTGGAGTTGAACGCCGGGCCCATGCCGCCGCCGACCGAGCACAGCGGACAGCCGAACGCCTTCGACAGGGTCGGCAATTGTTCTTCGCCGGGATTGCTGGTCAGTGGCGCTTGGGTGGCCGGGTCGACCGTACAGAACTGCCCGCCGATGCCGTTGAGCTGCATCCCGACCATTTGCCCGTGACCGATGCTGCAGGCGAACACGTTGAACAGGACGCAGCAATAAAGCATCCAGGCCAGCAGTGAGCGATCGGAACGGGTGAATTTCATGGTGCGGCACTTTACCGTACCGCTGATCGGTCGTGCACTTCAAAAAATGCCGACTAGGATGTTTTGTTCAAATCCCTTGAAAGGATTCTCGACCATGACCTTTGTGTTGGCTCAATGGCTGGTGACGATATTTGCAGCAATCGCCCTGGTACACGTGTATTGGGCGCTGGGTGGGCAATGGGCGGCGGTGGCGGCGGTACCGCAAGTGCCGGTGCGAGGACTGGTGGCGACGGTGCGACCGGCGTTCAAACCGTCAGGCTGGATTACCTTGCTGGTAGCGGCAGCATTGTTGGTGATTGCCGCACTGGTGTGCATGCGCGTCGGCTGGGGCATGCCGGCGGTGCATCACAAAGCGTTGCAATGGGTGATCAGTGCGATTGCGTTATTGATGTTCGCCCGGGCGATCGGCGATTCGAATCTGGTGGGGTTTTTCAAGGAAGTGAAGGGGTCGCGGTTTGCGCGGCTGGATACCTGGGTGTATTCGCCGCTGTGTCTGGTGTTGGGGGCGGGGTTGTTGGCGGTGGCTTGGGTCTGACCCGGTTCATGTGTTGGCAATACCGGCCTCTTCGCGAGCAAGCCCGCTCCCACAGGGGAAATGCATTCCAAATGTGGGAGCGGGCTTGCTCGCGAAGAGGCCAGTTCAGACACCCTAGATGTAGAAACTAACTACCACTCTCGGTGCGGCGACTACTCACCTCAGCCGGCACATCATCCCCCGCCATGCGCTTGCGGAACAAAGCCGCCCGCGCCAGCAGCAACGTAGTCACCGGTACGGTAATCGCCAGCAGAATCGGAATCAGCCAGGCATGCATCACCGGCCCGGACTTGAGTGCAGAAAAACAGATGATCGAAGCCAGTGCGACACACCACGCGCCCAGTGTCGAGGCCAGCGCCGGCGGGTGCATGCGCTGAAAATAATCCTTCATGCGCAGCAATCCGGTCGCGCCAATCAGCGCAAACACCCCGCTGAGCACCAGCAGGATCGCCACCGGAATCTCCACCCACAGCGACAATTCAGCAGTCATTCGATCACCTCGCCACGCAGCAGGAATTTCGCCAGGGCAAACGAGCCGACGAAGCCGAACAGCGCGATCAGCAGCGCCGCCTCGAAATAAGTGTCACTGGAATAACGAATGCCCAGGGTCAGCATCATCAGCATGGCGACGATGTACAGGTAATCCAGAGCGAGTACCCGATCCTGTGCCGACGGCCCCTTGAACAGGCGAATCAGGGTCAGAACCATCGCCAGCGAGAACAGGAACAGCGTCAGCAGAATCGCGTTCGACAGCAGCGGGCTCATTCGAAAATCTCCATCAACGGCTGCTCGTAGGCAGTCTTGAAGTGGTGGATGAAGTGCGCCTCGTCATCCAGATCCCAAACATGTAGCAGCAGAATGCTGCGATCCAGCGCCAGCTCCGACCACACGGTGCCGGGCACCACGGTGCAAATCATCGCCAGAGCGGCCAGACCGTGGGCGTCGCGCAGGTCCAGCGGGACTTTGACGAAGCGCGAACGCGGCGGTCGGCGACCGGCATTGAGCACGCCCCAGGCGACGATCAGATTGGAGAGGATCACGTCACGACCGACCATCACGAACAGGCGCAAAATCGTCAGCGGACGGCGGATGCGCACCTGTTTCGGGCGCAGCTTGCGCATCATCAATGGTGCGGCGAACCCGAGGATTGCACCGAGCAGCAGGTTGCCCGGGCTGACGGAGAGGTTCAGCGTCAGCCACAAAACCCACAACGCCAGTGACAGCAACGGTGCCGGAAATACGCGCTTCATGGCTGCACCTCCAGGATCGCCGCTTTGGCTTCAGGGCTGGGAACGGCGCGGGTGCCGAGCACCGCCATCACGTATTGCTGCGGGTTGTTCAGCGCGTCGGCGGTGGCCTGGGTGTAACGCAGCAGCGGTTCGGCCTTGAAGGTCAGCGCGATGCTCAGCCCCAGCAACAGGAAGATCGGTGCGCATTCAAGCTTGCGCAGCAGCGGCGAAGGGCGCTCCTCGGGCGTCCAGAAACGCTGGATGCCCATGCGCGCGAATGCCATCAACGAGGCCAGTCCGGAGAGGATCAGCAGCGCCAGCAACGCCCATGCAGCGTTCGAGATCGGTGCCTCGCCGCCCAGCCCCAGCGGATTGAGCAGCGCACCGATCAGGTTGAGCTTGCCGATGAACCCGGACAGCGGCGGCATGCCGATGATCAGCAGCGCGCAGGCAATGAAACTCAAGCCGAGAAACGCCATGGTCCACGGAATGACCTGACCGACCACGGCTTTCTGCTCGTCGTCGAGGTTGATGCCCTTGGGCGGTTGAAGCGATTCCTGCGGACGCGGCAGCAACTCGCTTTCATCCTCCAGCGGGATTTCGTTGGCCGAACGCGAACGCTCGATCAACTCCGCCAGCAGGAACAGCGCACTCAGTGCCAGGGTCGAGCTGACCAGATAGAACAGCGCCGCGCCGATCAGGTTCGGCTGGGCGAAACCCACCGCCGACAGCAGAATCCCGGCCGACACCAGAATGCTCAGGCTGGCCATGCGCTCCAGGCGTTGTGCAGCCAGAATCGCCAGCGCCGCGCAGGCGATAGTCGCCATGCCGCCGTAGATCAGCCAGTCGCCACCGAAGAATGCCGAAGCCCCGGCCTGACTGGAAAACAGCAGCGTCCACAGGCGCAGCAGGGTGTAGACGCCGACCTTGGTCATGATCGCGAACATCGCCGCCACCGGCGCACTGGCCGAGGAGTAGGCCGGCACCAGCCAGAAGTTCAGTGGCCACATGCCGGCCTTGGCCAGGAATGCCACCGCAAGAATCCCCGCGCCGGCGTGCAGCAAGCCACGGTCGGCTTCCGGAACCAGCGGAATCTTCAGCGCCAGATCGGCCATGTTCAGGGTGCCGGTGACGCCATAGATCAACGCCGCGCCAATCAGAAACAGCGACGAGGCCAGCAGGTTGATCGAGATGTAATGTAGGCCCGACGACACCCGCGCCCGACCCGAGCCGTGCAGCAACAGGCCATACGAGGCGGCGAGCAGCACCTCGAAGAACACGAACAGGTTGAACAGGTCGGCGGTGAGGAAGGCCCCATACAGGCCCATCAGCTGAATCTGGAACAAAGCGTGGAAGCTCGATCCCGCGCCGTCCCAACGCGCCATGGCGAACAACAGGGCGCTGACGCCGATGATCCCGGTCAACACCAGCATCAAGGCCGAGAGGCGATCAACCACCAGCACGATGCCGAACGGCGCCTGCCAGTTGCCCGGCAGGTACACGCCGATGGAACCGGGCACGCCGGTGGTTTGCGTCCACTGCAGCAGCATCACCGAAATGAACAAGCCGACGAGGCTGGAGAACAGATTGATTTTCGCCTTCAGCGGCCGATGCTTCTCGCCGAGCATCAACATGATGGCGGCGGTCAGCAGCGGCAGCAGGATCGGTGCGGCGATCAGGTGAGTCATCGCCATCATTCCTTGGGCTCCCGGCCGTCGACGTGGTCGGTGCCGGTCAGGCCCCGCGACGCCAGCAGCACCACCAGGAACAGCGCGGTCATGGCGAAGCTGATGACGATCGCGGTCAGCACCAGTGCCTGCGGCAGCGGATCGGTGTAGTGCAGCAAATCCTGTGTCACGCCGTCCTTGATCACCGGTTCTTTACCGATGAACAGGCTGCCCATGCTGAAGATGAACAGGTTGACCGCGTAGGACAGCAGGCACAGGCCCATGACCACCTGAAATGTCCGTGGCCGCAGCACCAGCCAGACCCCGGAGGCGGCGAGCACGCCGATGGCGATTGCGATGACTTCTTCCATCAGACGGCTCCTTTGCTGGCGACGGACTTGGGCAGCGACGCGGTCTTGTGACCACGCACCGATTGGTGGGCGAGGGCGGTGAGGATCAGCAGCGTCGAGCCCACGACCACGGCGTACACGCCGATATCGAAGAACAGCGCACTGGCGATATGGATCTCGCCCAGCAGCGGCAATGCGAAATGCCAGGTGTGGGTGGTCAGGAACGGATAGCCGACCGCCATCGCCCCGAGACCGGTGGCGGTGGCAAACAGCAGGCCGGTGCCCATCCAGCGCAGCGGTCGCAGGCTCATTTGCGCCTCGACCCACTGGGTGCCAGCGACCATGTACTGCAGGATGAACGCCACCGACATCACCAGGCCTGCGACAAAACCACCGCCCGGCTGGTTATGGCCGCGCATGAACAGGTAGCACGACACCACCAGTGCAATCGGCAGCAACAGGCGCACCAGCACCGCCGGCACCATCATGAAGCCGAGCGCGGTGTCGCTGGCGCTGCGCGGGTTGACCAGATCGGTGACCACGTCCGGCGCGAGCAGACGTTGCTGGGCCGGCAACTGCAGGCTTTCTTTCGGCGGGCGGAAGCGGCGCAGCAGGGCGAACACGGTCAGCGCCACGGCCACCAGCACGGTGATTTCACCGAGGGTATCGAAGCCGCGGAAGTCCACCAGCATCACGTTGACCACGTTGCTGCCACCGCCCTCGGGCATGGCCCGGCTGAGGTAGAACGAGGAAATGTCGTTGGGCGTCTGCCGGGTCAGCATCGCGTAGGACAGCAGCGCCATGCCGGCGCCGACGGCAATCGACAGCAGCAAGTCGCGCAAGCGCCGCACCCGGGCCTTGCGCAGGCTCGATGGTAGTGGCGAGACTTCTTCAATCCGTCGCGGAAGCCAGCGCAGGCCGAGCAGGATCAGCACCGTGGTCACCACTTCCACCGCCAATTGCGTCAGGGCCAGATCCGGCGCCGAGAACCAGACGAAGGTCACGCAGGTCATCAACCCGCAGACGCTGACCATGGTCAGGGCGGCGAGACGGTGATACTTGGCCTGCCATGCGGCGCCGAGGGCGCAAGCGATTGCCAGCAGCCACAGGGTGACGAATACGATCGAACCCGGAATCTTAGGCCGGTCGCCCCAGCTCAGGCTGCTGTGCAACATCGGGATCAGGCCGGCGAGCACCGCCGCCAGGACCATCAGGAACAGTTGCATTTGCAGGCGGCGGGTGCCGAGTCGGCGTTCTACCCGACGGGCCATGCGCATCATGATCACCAGACTGCGCTCGAACAGGCGCTTGCCGTTGAAGCGACCCACCAGCGGCGGGTATTTGAAGCGGCCCCGCTTGAGCTGGTTGCGCAGCAGCAGATAGACCACGATGCCGCCGGACATGGCGATCAGGCTCATGATCATCGGCGCGTTCAGACCGTGCCAGATCGCCAGGCTGTATTCCGGCAGCGTCCCGCCCACCACCGGCAGCGCGGCGGCTGCGAGCAACGGGCCGACCACTTGCGCCGGGAAGATCCCGACGACCAGACAGGTGAACACCAGCAGCTCGACTGGCGCGCGCATCCAGCGCGGCGGTTCGTGCGGGGTGTGCGGCAGGTCGGTAGCCGTCGGGCCGAAGAACACGTCGACGGTAAAGCGCAGCGAGTAGGCGACGCTGAAGGTACCGGCAATGGTCGCGACAATCGGCAACGCTGCTTCGACCCACGCGGTGGCGTTGATGAACACGGTTTCGGCGAAGAACATTTCTTTCGACAGGAAGCCGTTGAGCAGTGGTACGCCGGCCATTGACGCGCTGGCAACCATCGCCAACGTGGCGGTGAACGGAATCAGTTTGATCAGGCCGCTGAGTTTGCGGATGTCACGGGTGCCGCTTTCGTGGTCGATGATCCCGGCGGCCATGAACAGCGAAGCCTTGAAGGTCGCGTGGTTGAGAATGTGGAACACCGCGGCAACCGCCGCCAGCGGGCTGTTCAGACCCAGCAGCAAGGTGATCAGGCCCAGATGGCTGATGGTCGAGTAGGCCAGCAGGCCCTTGAGATCGTTCTGGAACATCGCGCAGTAGGCGCCGAGCAACAACGTACACGCACCGGCGCCGCTGACGATGTAGAACCATTCTTCACTGCCGGACAATGACGGCCACAGACGCGCAAGCAGAAACACTCCAGCCTTGACCATGGTCGCCGAGTGCAGATAGGCCGAAACCGGAGTGGGCGCCGCCATGGCGTGCGGTAGCCAGAAATGGAAGGGGAACTGGGCGCTTTTGCTTAGGGCGCCAATGAGGATGAGGGGAAGCAGGATAGGGTAGAGGGCATGTGCGCGAATCTGATCGCCGGCGGCCAGGACCTTGTCCAGGTCATAGCTGCCGACGACATGGCCGAGGATCATGACCCCCGCCAGCAGGCACAATCCTCCCGCACCGGTGACCATCAGCGCCATGTAGGCGCCACGCCGGGCATCGGAGCGGTGGTGCCAGTAGCCGATCAACAGGAACGAGAAGAGGCTGGTCAGCTCCCAGAAGAACACGATCTGGATCAGGTTGCCGGAGATCACCAGCCCGAGCATGGCGCCCATGAACGCCAGGAAAAAGGCGAAGAAGCGCGGCACCGGGTCGTCCGGCGACATGTAATAACGCGCATATAAAGAGACCAGAGCGCCGATGCCCAGCACCAGCAACGAGAACAACCAGGCGAAGCCGTCCATGCGCAGGACGAAATTCAAACCGAGGCTGGGCAGCCACATGAACTCTTCGCGAATCACCCCGCCGTGGGCGATTTGCGGGTACAACAACGCGACCTGCACGGTGCCGATCAGAGCGACCAGACCTGCCAACAGGGATTCAGTATTGCGCGCGTTGTGTGGCAGCACCGCTGCCAGACAGCTGCCAATGAATGGCAGAAGCAGTAGAACTATCAGGGACATAGGCTTCTAATCTGCGGAAGTTTGTGAAGCATCATACGTGCCAGCTCCCTGATTACCAAACGCCAGGATGTCTCAGAATCCTACAAAGTAGTCTGAAAAATTTGGTTTGGCATTGTTTCAGGGGGAGGGATGTTGTGACGGATGGCCCTTTCGCGAGCAAGCCCGCTCCCACATTTGAAACACATTCCAATGTGGGAGCGGGCTTGCTC
>NZ_JASCPO010000137.1:0-15491 GCF_029960145.1 Pseudomonas sp. PS01299
TTGATTTTGTTGCACGGCAGTTTTTCCACTCGGCGCTTCTGGTTATCCCCCAAGGGCCTCGGGTTGGGTGCGTACCTGACCCGTCTGGGCTTCGACGTGTGGATCCCGGAGATGCGCGGTCACGGCCTGTCGCAGCGCAACGAGGACTACCGGCGCAACCGCGTGGCCGACTACGCCCGTTACGATCTGCCGGCGATTGCCGCGTTCGTCCGCGAGCAGAGCGGGCAGGTGCCGCACTGGATCGGCCATTCGCTGGGCGGCATCACGCTGGCGGCGGCGCTGGGTGGCGAATACCTCGGCGAGCCGGCCGTGGCCTCGGCGGCGTTTTTCGGCACGCAGGTCAGCCGCACGTACTGGCCGCTGAAGATTCCACCGGTGGAGTGGAGCGGGCGCTTCATTCTCAAGCGTTTCGCGCAGTTGTCCGGCTCACGCCTCAAGCGCGGCCCGGAAGACGAGCCGATCGGGCTGGCGCTGGAAAGCATGCGCTGGTACGGCTTGTTCGGGCGTTTTGGCGACAAGGACAAGGACTGGTGGGCCGGCCTGGCCGAGGTTCAGGTGCCGGTGCTGGCAGTGACCGCGGCGGGCGATCATCAGGATCCGGCATGGGCCTGTCGCAAACTGTTCGAGCAGATCGGCTCCGAGCACAAACAGTTCGTCAATCTGGGGCGCGAGCAGGGTTTCAGCGACAACTTCGGGCATGTCGAGATGTTGGTGAGCAAGGCGGCGCAGGCCGAGGTCTGGCCGCTGGTGGCACGCTGGTTGAACGATCAGCAGACGCCGTTGCTCGGCGACAAGCCGGATCTTGCCGCTGCGGTCTGAGTCCGGGGCTCTGAAAAGGGCATTTCGTTCAGGTCGGCTTGCGGCTAAGATATGACGCATTGTGCGGTTCTGGTCATATTTGGTGGCTGTTTAGCTATTACGTTTCAGCGTTTGTTCAGGTTCGTTCAGCGACCATTGCATGAACTAAGGTAAACAGCGACCGCCGGGACTCGTTTCAAAAGAGTGCGACATCCTTGATCGTCTTCCTTTTTACAGGAGTTTTTCGATGAACCATTACCTCACGCCTGACCTGTGCGACGCCTATCCGGAGCTGGTGCAGGTGCTGGAACCGATGTTCAGCAATTTCGGCGGCCGTGATTCCTTCGGCGGCGAAATCGTGACCATCAAATGTTTCGAAGACAACTCGCTGGTCAAAGAGCAAGCCGAACTCAAGGGTAACGGCAAGGTGCTGGTGGTCGATGGCGGCGGTTCGCTGCGTCGCGCGCTGCTGGGCGACATGATCGCCGAGAAAGCCGCGAAAAACGGCTGGGAAGGGATGGTCATCTACGGTTGTATCCGTGACGTCGACGTTATTGCCCAGACCGATCTCGGCGTTCAGGCGTTGGCCAGCCATCCGATGAAAACCGAAAAGCGCGGTATCGGCGATCTCAACGTACTGGTGACTTTCGCCGGCGTGACGTTCCACCCGGGCCACTACATCTATGCGGACAACAACGGCGTGATCGTTTCGCCAAGTCCGCTGCAGATGCCTGAATAAGTTTTTCGACAAAGGGATGCGGATGTTCGAGGAAGAAAACGCGCAGTGGGGGCTGGTGCATGCCCTTGTGCTGGACGGTAAAGGCGGTGCGCGTTCGATTGCCCGGACTGAGCTCGACGATCTGCAACTGCAGGCCCATGAGAGCCTGTGGCTGCATTGGGATCGCAGCCATCCGCAAACCCAGACCTGGCTGCGCAAATCCAGCGGCCTGAATGAATTTGCCTGCGACCTGCTGCTGGAAGAGAACACCCGGCCACGCCTGTTGCCGTTGCCGGATGCCGAATTTCTGCTGTTTCTGCGCGGGGTCAACCTCAACCCCGGCGCCGAGCCGGAAGACATGGTCTCGGTGCGGATTTTCGCGTCGGCGCAACGGGTCATCTCGCTGCGTTTGCGTCCGCTGCGTGCCACCGATGAGCTGCTGGCGCTGCTAAGCGAAGGCAAAGGCCCGAAAACCTCATCTGAACTGATCCTGTATCTGGCGCAATTCCTCACCAACAAGGTGCAGGATCTGGTCACCTGCCTGTCGGAACTGGTCGATGAAGAGGAAGAAAAACTGGATGCCGACGAACGGTATACCCCCGAGCATGGCTCTATTTTGCACATCCGCCGCCGGGCGGCCGGACTGAAGCGTTTTCTGGCACCGCAGCGGGATATTTTCGGACAACTGACCCGGATAAAACTGCCGTGGTTTGTCGACGATGACGCTGACTACTGGAACGAATTGAACAACAGCCTGACGCGCTATCTCGAAGAGCTGGAATTGACCCGAGAGCGCATGGGGCTTGTGCTGGAGGCCGAAGACCGGCGTTTGAACGTGCGCATGAATCGCACGATGTACCGCTTCGGCATCATCACCTGCATCTTTTTGCCGATGAGTTTTCTCACCGGCCTGCTGGGCATCAATGTGGGCGGCATTCCGTTCTCGAGCAGCCCTTATGGTTTCCTGATTGCCTGTCTGACGGTGCTGGCGATGGCCTTCGGTCAATGGTGGTTATTCCGCCGTTTGCGCTGGGTGTGAATATGCAACATGTGACCCGACCAAATTTGCCCGCGTCTTTCACAGACATCACGAGAGGTGCGTATGCACGATCCGTTTGAACAGTCTTTGCGCGACATGCTCAACGCCTCGCCGTCCAGCCGTGACGACGACGCATGCCTGGGTCGCGTACTCAAAACCGCCAACCGCCAGGTGGGCGCCGGTGATCTGTTCAGCCTGCTGGGCCGCTGGCTGCCCGCGCTGATGATCGCCCTGAATAACGGATCGGCCCACGTCTCGCCGGTTTCCCGTCTTCGTAAAACTACTGCACGCACTGCTGATAAGGCTGATTGAATATGGAACTTGATCTCTGGACTCAGAGCCTCGTCACTGCAATGACTGCGTTGTGGACCAAAGTCGCCAACTTCATCCCGAACCTGTTCGGCGCACTGGTGGTGCTGCTGTTGGGTTTCGTGGTGGCCAAGCTGCTCGATACCTTGCTGTCCAAATTGCTCGCCAAACTGGGCCTTGATCGCCTGATGGGCGGCACCGGTCTGACCAAGTTGATGTCGCGGGCCGGCCTGCAAGTGCCGATCTCAACCTTGATCGGCAAGATTGTTTACTGGTTCGTTCTGCTGATTTTCCTGGTTTCTGCAGCAGAGTCCCTTGGACTTGAGCGAGTTTCAGCTACGCTGGACATGCTGGCGTTGTATTTGCCGAAGGTTTTCGGCGCCGCGCTGGTGTTGCTGGTGGGTGTTTTGCTCGCGCAATTGGCCAACGGCCTGGTGCGCGGAGCGGCAGAAGGCGTAGGGCTGGACTACGCTTCGGGTTTGGGCCGAATCGCCCAGGGGCTGGTGATCATCATCAGTATCTCGGTCGCGATCAGCCAGCTCGAGGTCAAGACTGACCTGCTGAACCATGTGATTGTCATCGTATTGATTACCGTTGGTCTGGCCGTTGCGCTGGCCATGGGTTTGGGAAGCCGGGAAATTGCCGGTCAGATTCTTGCGGGAATCTATGTGCGTGAGTTGTATCAGGTTGGGCAACAAGTGCGTGTTGGCGAGGTCGAAGGCCAGATCGAAGAGATCGGCACGGTTAAAACCACATTGCTGACCGATGAGGGTGAGCTAGTCTCACTCTCCAATCGGATCCTGCTGGAACAGCATGTGAGTAGCCGCTAACCCGGCAAACCCTGCTAATGTATGCCGCCGCAAAATGCCCTGAGAGGGGTGCGGCGGACATTGACCTGACTGTCGGCACGACTTGTTTTGAATAAAGCCCAAACGCTATCCACGCGCTATGACCCCCGTGAGCTCTCTGATGAGGAGTTGGTCGCGCGCTCGCATACCGAGCTGTTTCACGTGACGCGCGCCTATGAAGAGCTGATGCGGCGTTACCAGCGAACATTATTTAACGTTTGTGCGAGATATCTTGGGAACGATCGCGACGCAGACGATGTCTGTCAGGAAGTGATGCTTAAGGTGTTGTACGGCCTGAAGAACTTCGAGGGGAAATCGAAGTTCAAAACCTGGCTCTACAGCATCACGTATAACGAATGCATCACGCAGTATCGGAAGGAACGGCGAAAGCGTCGCTTGATGGACGCCTTGAGTCTGGACCCGCTGGAAGAAGCGTCGGAAGAAAAGGCGCCGAAACCCGAGGAGAAGGGCGGACTCGATCGCTGGCTGGTGTATGTGAACCCGATTGACCGTGAAATTCTGGTGCTACGATTTGTCGCAGAGCTGGAGTTTCAGGAGATCGCAGACATCATGCACATGGGTTTGAGTGCGACAAAAATGCGGTACAAACGTGCTCTAGACAAATTGCGTGAGAAATTTGCAGGCATTGCTGAAACTTAGTTCAGCGCAAATATCTCTTACGTGTAGGCAAGTTCTGATAGACTTGCCGCCGAGTTGTCCCCCGGTTTGCGGGACTGCTTCACAATCACCAGATGGGGATTTAACGGATGAAACTGAAAAACACCTTGGGCTTGGCCATTGGTTCTCTTATTGCCGCTACTTCGTTCGGCGCACTGGCACAAGGCCAAGGCGCAGTTGAAGGCGAGATCAACTACAAGAAGCAGTACAACGACAGCATTGATCATGTCGAAGACGGCTTCAACCCAGGCGCCAAAATCGGTTACTTCCTGACCGACGACGTCTCGATCAACTTCGGCTGGGATCGTAACAACCACACCCGTTCGAACGACGGTACCGGTAGCCAGAAACTGCGCGGTGACAACTTCGGTCTGACCGCTCAGTACCACTTCAACAACGCTGGCGACGCTCTGCGTCCTTACGTTGAAGGTGGTGTTAAGCACGGCAACCTGACCAACGTAGCTGCTGACGGCCACACCGGTCGCGACCAGTCGACTTTCCTGACTGCTGGCGCTGGCGTTAAGTACTACTTCGCTGAAAACTTCTTCGCCCGTGCTGGCGTAGAAGCTGACTACAAACTGGACAACGGCCGTTGGGACTACGCTCCATCGGTTGGTCTGGGTGTGAACTTCGGTGGCGGCGGCAAGCCAGCTGCTGCTCCAGTTCCAGCTCCGGCTGAAGTCTGCTCCGACAGCGACAACGATGGCGTTTGCGACAACGTTGACAAGTGCCCGGACACCCCAGCCAACGTAACTGTTGACGCTGATGGCTGCCCAGCAGTTGCTGAAGTTGTTCGTGTAGAGCTGGACGTGAAGTTCGACTTCGACAAGTCGGTCGTCAAGCCAAACAGCTACGCTGACATCAAGAACCTGGCTGACTTCATGAAGCAGTACCCAGCAACTCACACCACTGTTGAAGGTCACACTGACTCCGTCGGTCCTGACGCTTACAACCAGAAACTGTCCGAGCGTCGTGCAAACGCCGTTAAGCAGGTTCTGACCCAGCAGTACGGTGTTGAGTCGTCCCGCGTTCAGTCGATCGGCTACGGCGAATCCCGCCCAGTTGCTGACAACAAAACTGAAGCTGGCCGTGCTGTTAACCGTCGCGTAGAAGCGCAGGTTGAAGCTCAAGCTAAGTAATTAGCTGCCGCTACGAGAAAAGCCCGGCTCAGGCCGGGCTTTTCTTTGCCTGCGATTTGGCTTTACAGGGCGTACACAGTTCCCATGGGGGAGCTGCCGGAGACTGCGATCCTTTGCTCTGCAATGGCAGCCACTGCGCCGATGACGAGTATGGCCGGGCTCTTGAGCTCAAACCGGCAGGCATCGTCACTCATGCTCATCAGATCAGTGCGGCACTCACGCTGTTCTGGCAGAGAGGCATTCTCGATCATCGCCACCGGCGTATCTGCCGCCATCCCGCCGGCCAATAGCTGATCGCGAATCTCGCCAAGCTTGGCCACCCCCATGTAAATCACCAGTGTCGTCCCACCTCGCGCCAACGCCTGCCAGTTCAATTGACTGTCGTCCTGGGTGTGCGCGGTCACCAGCGTCACCCCGCGCGCCACACCGCGCAACGTCAGCGGAATATCGCATTGCGTCGCGCCGGCGAGTCCGGCGGTAATACCGTTGACCAACTCGACCTCAATCCCACGTTCGCGTAACCACTGCGCCTCTTCGCCGCCACGACCGAAAATGCACGGGTCACCGCCCTTGAGCCGCACCACGCAGTTGCCTTGGCGCGCATAACGCAACATCAGCCGATGGATGAACGCCTGCGGTGTCGAGCGACAGCCGCCGCGTTTGCCCACGGCAATGATTCGCGCGGTGGGGCAATGCTCCAGCACCGCGGCATTGACCAGATCGTCAATCAACACCACCTGCGCTTCACGCAATGCGCGCACCGCTTTGAGCGTCAACAGTTCGGGATCACCGGGACCTGCACCCACCAGCCAGACTTTTGCATTCATGGTGTTTTCCTTATCAGCTGGATACCGGCTGCAGATCGGCCGCCAGCAATCGTTTGATTTCCGGGACGCACGAACCGCATTGCGTGCCGCATCCCAGTTGTTGTTTGAGGCCCTGCAGATCGAGACCCTGGCGAATCCCGGCACACACCGCGCGGTGGCTGACGTTTTGGCAGTTGCATAGGGTTTTTCCCGGATTGGCCTGCAAACCGGCACTGCCCGGCGGCGCACTCATCGGCGCCAGCAGCCAGCGTCGCAGTTGTTCATCGGCGCGGCCCTCCAGCCATAGCCCCTGCAGCCAATGCTGGGCCAGGGTTTCGCCGGCCAGGCGGATCGCGGTGATGCGGCCGTTTTCGATGCGTACCCGTTTGCCGATGGCGCGACGCGCGTCGTCGTAGGCCAGTACCGGCCCGTCGAGCAGCGCCAGACACTGATCGATATCGCGCAGCAGTTGCGGCTCCGGCGCCGTGGCGCTGGCAGCGCGTATCAGCAGCGCGGGCCGTTCACGTCCGGCAAGGCTGAGGCTGACGTAGGAAAACGCCTCACACAAGGGTCGTAGTGTCTCGAAATGCCGTTGAACATCGCCCTCGATGAGTGCAAACAAGTGCCATGGCAGATTCACCGGTTCCAGACGCACGCCGCTGTGCTTGAGTTCGGGCTGCTTTGACAGTGGGTCGAAGGCCGCCAGAGTCAGGCTGTTTACTCCGCCCTTGAGAAAGCGCTCGCCCCAGTGCATCGGCAAAAAGGCCTGGCCCGGACGTATGCCGTCATCGCTGCCGACGGCCACAATCACCGCACCGCGCCGACTCTTCAGATTGACCAGATCTCCCGGCTGCAAACGATGACGGCGCATTTCGTCCGGATGCAGGCTCAACAGCGCTTCGCTGACATGCCCGAACAATTGCGCTGCGGTGCCGGTGCGGCTCATGCCGTGCCATTGATCGCGCAGACGGCCGGTGATCAGGGTCAACGGAAACCGTGCATCGCGTTGTTCTTTGGCCGCGCGATAAGGATCGGCAACAAACTGCGCACGACCGTTGGCCGTGGGAAAAATCCCGTCGCCATACAAACGCGCGGTGCCTTGTCGGGCGCCGGTGGGGAAGGGCCACTGCTGCGGTCCCAGTTCATCGATCAATTGATGGCTGATGCCCGACAGGTCCAGATCGCGTCCACGGGTCAGTTGTTTGTATTCGTCGAACAACTGCGCCGGATGCTCGAAAGCAAACAGGTTTGGTTGTTGCGGACGCAGACGTTGCTCCAGCCGTTGTGCGAAATCCACGGTGATCGCCCAGTCGGGCCGCGCTTCACCGGGTGGGAGAATGGCCTGGCGCACGTGGGAAATGCGCCGTTCGGAGTTGGTCACCGAGCCTTCCTTTTCGCCCCAACTGGCAGCGGGTAACAACAGGTCGGCGAAGGCGGCGGTTTCGGTGGTGCGGAAGGCTTCTTGCAACACCACGAACGGGCAGGCCTGCAGCGCCTCGCGAACCGCGTGTTGATCCGGCATGGACTGTGCGGGGTTGGTGCAGGCAATCCACAGCGCCTTGATCTGGCCGCTGCGCATCCGCTCGAACAGCTCGATGGCGCTCAGTCCAATGTTTTCAGGCAGTTGATCGACGCCCCAATAGGCTGCCACTTCGGCGCGGTGTTCGGGGTTGGCTGCCTCCCGGTGACCGGGCAGCAAATTGGACAGGCTGCCGGTTTCCCGCCCGCCCATGGCATTCGGCTGACCGGTCAGCGAGAAAGGTCCTGCGCCTGGCCGGCCGATCTGCCCGGTGGCCAGGTGCAGATTGATCAGCGCGCTGTTTTTCGCGCTGCCAGCGGTGGACTGATTCAGGCCCATGCACCAAAGCGACAGGAAACTTGGCGCCGTGCCCACCCATTCCGCGCACTGCTGCAATTGCTCGACACTGATCCCGCACAGTTGCGCGACCATTTGCGGGGTGTAATCGCGCACCCGATTTTTCAGTTCAGGCAAACCGTCGGTGTGCGCCTTGATGAAGTCGCGGTCGATCCAGTCTTCCCACAGCAGCAGATGCAAAATCCCATGGAACAGAGCGACATCGGTGCCGGGCAAAATCGCCAGATGCAGGTCCGCCAACTCACAGGTGTCGGTGCGTCGGGGATCGATGACGATGACCTTCATCTGCGGTCGGCGCGATTTTGCCTCTTCAAGGCGTCGGAAAAGAACCGGGTGGGCGTAGGCCATGTTACTGCCGGCGATCATCACGCAATCGCTGAGCTCCAGATCTTCATAGCTGCACGGCGGTGCATCGGCGCCGAGGCTGCGCTTGTAACCGACCACCGCTGACGACATGCACAGTCGGGAATTGCTGTCGATGTTGTTGGTCCCGACCAGCGCTCGCGCCAATTTGTTGAAGGCGTAATAGTCCTCGGTCAGCAACTGTCCGGAAATGTAAAACGCCACGCTGTCCGGGCCGTGTTCGGCGATGGTCTCGGCAAAGACCTGGGTCGCGTGATCCAGCGCCGTATTCCAGTCGCAGCGACTGCGCGCCAGGCCTTTGCCCAGACGCAGCTCCGGGTACAGCGCTCGGGCGGCCAGATCGCCGGTCAGGTGCAGGGTCGAGCCTTTGCTGCACAATTTGCCGAAGTTGGCCGGATGCGCCGGATCGCCGCTGACGCCGAGAATGCGCTCGCCGTCATGCTCGATCAGCACGCCGCAGCCGACGCCGCAGTAGCAGCAGGTCGAGGCGGTCGTCTGGCGGTTCATCAGACCGCATCCCGCAGTGCCAACTGCACGCGGCCGTTTTCGACCCGGGCCGGATGATGGTGCGCGCAGCCGATGTCCGGTGCCTGAGCCTCGCCGGTTTGCAGGTCGATCTGCCAGTTGTGCAGCGGGCACGCCACACGTTTGCCGTAGATCAAACCCTGTGACAACGGCCCGCCCTTGTGCGGGCAGCGGTCGTCGAGGGCGAAAACTTCGTCGTCGCTTGTACGGAAAATTGCGATGTCACCTTTCGGCCCGGCAATGATCCGCGAACCGAGGGCATTGATCTCTTCCAGGGCACAGATATCGAGCCAATTCATGCCGGCACCTCCAGGTTTTTCACGGGGATCACCTCGAATTCTTTCTTCAGTTGCGGCTGCGCCAGACGCTCTTTCCACGGGTCCTGTTCGAACGACAGGGAGAACTGCAGACGCTCGTTCAGGGCCTTGCGCCGCTCCGGATCTTCAAGCACGGCCTGCTTGATGTGCTCCATGCCGACCCGTTGCAGGTAGTGCACGGTGCGTTCGAGGTAAAAGGCTTCTTCGCGATACAGCTGCAGGAACGCGCCGTTGTATTCACGAACTTCCTCGGCGGTTTTCAGCTTGACGAAGAACTCGGCGACTTCGGTCTTGATCCCGCCGTTGCCGCCGATGTACATCTCCCAGCCGGAGTCGACACCGATGATTCCTACGTCCTTGATCCCCGCTTCCGAGCAGTTGCGTGGGCATCCGGAGACAGCGAGTTTCACCTTGTGCGGCGACCACATGTTGAACAGGTCGTGCTCAAGCTCGATACCCAACTGCGTCGAGTTCTGCGTGCCAAAGCGGCAGAACTCGCTGCCGACGCAGGTTTTCACGGTGCGGATGGATTTGCCGTAGGCGTGGCCGGACGGCATGTCGAGGTCTTTCCAGACGCCCGGCAAGTCCTGCTTCTTGATCCCCAGCAGGTCGATGCGCTGACCGCCGGTGACCTTGACCATCGGTACGTTGTATTTGTCGGCCACGTCGGCGATGCGGCGCAGTTCCGAAGGGTTGGTCACGCCGCCCCACATCCGTGGCACCACCGAATAGGTGCCGTCCTTCTGAATGTTGGCGTGGGCGCGTTCGTTGATCAGGCGCGATTGCGGATCGTCCCTGGCTTCGCCGGGCCAGGTGGAAATCAGGTAATAGTTCAGCGCCGGCCGGCAGGTGGCACAGCCATTCGGGGTGCGCCAGTTGAGGTAGCTCATGGTGTCGGCGATGGTCAGCAGATGCTGTTCGCGGATCGCCTGGCGGATCTGCCCGTGGTTGAGGTCGCTGCAACCGCAGATGGCTTTTTCGCTTTTCGGTTTGACGTCCGCCGCGCCGCCGACGGTGTTGATCAGGATCTGCTCGACCAGTCCGGCGCAGGAGCCGCAGGAACTGGCAGCCTTGGTGTGCTTCTTCACGTCATCGACGCTGAACAGGCCGTGTTCCTGAATCGCCTTGACGATGGTGCCTTTGCACACGCCGTTGCAGCCGCAGACTTCGGCAGTGTCGGCCATGCTCATGGCTTTGTCCTGGCCCTGATGTCCTACGTCGCCGATAGAATTTTCACCAAACATCAGGTGATCGCGGATCTCGCCGATGGCGTGATTCTCACGAATCTGTCGGAAATACCAACCGCCATCTGCCGTATCGCCGTACAGACAGGCGCCGACCAGCACGTCATCCTTGATCACCAGTTTTTTGTACACGCCGCCGATCGGGTCGGAGAGGGTGATGGTTTCGGTGCCTTCGCCGCCCATGAAATCACCGGCGGAAAACAGGTCGATGCCGGTGACTTTCAATTTGGTCGAGGTCACCGAGCCCTGATAGCGGGCGAAACCCAGTTGTGCGAGGTGATTGGCGCAGACCTTGGCCTGTTCAAACAGCGGCGCCACCAGGCCATAGGCGATGCCGCGATGGCTGGCGCACTCGCCGATGGCATAGATGCGCGGATCGTAGGTTTGCAGGGTGTCGTTGACCAGAATCCCGCGATTGCAGGGGATGCCGGCGCGTTCCGCCAGTTCGGTATTGGGGCGGATGCCGGCGGCCATCACCACCAGATCGGCGGGGATGATCTCGCCGTTCTTGAATTGCACCGAGCCGACCCGGCCGTTGCCTGCGTCGTGCAGGGCTTGGGTCTGCTCGCACAGGCGAAAGTGCAGTCCACGGGCTTCGAGCGCCGTTTGCAGCAGTTGGCCGCTGGTCTTGTCCAGCTGTCGCTCCAGCAGCCATTCGCCGATGTGCACCACGGTGACGTGCATGCCGCGCAGCATCAGGCCGTTGGCGGCTTCGAGGCCGAGCAGGCCGCCGCCGATGACCACCGCGTGCTTGTGGGTTTTGGCGGTGTCGATCATCGCCTGGGTGTCGGCGATGTCGCGGTAGCCGATCACACCCTGCAAGTCATTGCCCGGAATCGGCAGGATGAACGGCGTCGAGCCGGTGGCGATCAGCAGGCGATCATACTCAGCCTCGGTGCCGTCCTCGGCGATCACCCGGCGTTTGACTCGGTCGATCTGCACCACCTTGCGGTTGAGCAGCAACTTGATGTGGTTTTCCAGGTACCAGTCGAGGTCGTTGAGCACGATCTCTTCGAAGGTCTGTTCACCGGCCAACACCGGCGACAGCAGGATGCGGTTGTAGTTGGTGTGCGGTTCGGCGCCGAAGACCGTGATGTCGTACAGCTCGTTGCTCAACTTGAGCAGTTCTTCCAGGGTGCGAACCCCGGCCATGCCATTGCCGATCATCACCAGTTTGAGTTTTTTCATCAGGTTCTCCGGGGAGCGGTGGCTGGCCTCTTGTGGGCAGTCAGGCCGTGCTCGACAAATGTTGCGCAAACAAAAAAAGGCGTCCCGCTAGTTGCCTAGCGAGGACGCCTTTGTCCTGGTCCCGTTCTCTCGGGAAGCCCGGCCTTCGTCGTTGAAGGCTGGGCTTTATGTATGGTGAAACGGGTAATGCAGTGGTTGTGCCAAGTGTGGGGGTGGCGGGTTTATTGCGTTTAGTCAGCGTTTATCAAGGTTTTTTGCACCTTATCGAAGCGGGCTGCCCATTCGTGGAGCGTTCAAACAGAATGATTTGTAGTGATTGGACGGACGCCTTCGCGAGCAAGCCCGCTCCCACAGTGGAACCGAGTCGTTCACAAATCCCCTGTGGGAGCGGGCTTGCTCGCGAAGGGCGCGACGCGGTATCAGCGATGAAACAACACCACCAGCAGCACCAGATTCCCCAGCAAAGCCAGCAATGCTACCGTCCGCCAGACCGTCAACGGCTCACGCTCCAGCAAAGGCCTGGGTCGCACACTCAAACTGCGCCGCTCACCTTGTTCCAGCACCAGCAACCATTCCTCAGCCGTTTCAAAGCGCTGTTGCGGGTCCGCCGCCACGCCACGCTCCAGACTCTGCGCAATCCATTCCGGCACGTCCGGGCGGTAGCGACCGGCACTCACCGGTAGGCCAAATCGCGGCCGCTGGAACGCTTCGACCTCGCCATAGGGGAAATGCCCGGTCAGCAGGAAAAACAGGGTCACGCCCACCGCGTACAGATCCTGTTGCGCACTCGGTGGCTCGCCGCGAAAGGCTTCCGGGGCGATGAAGCTGGGCGTTCCCGGCAGCGTTGACGGTGCGTCAGCGGACAGACCGGGGCAGTACGCCAGACCGAAATCCAGCAGGCGTAACTCGCCATCGTCACCCAGATGCAGGTTTTCCGGCTTGATGTCGCGGTGCAGAATCTGCCGCCGATGCAGCAGGCCTACCGCCCGCAGCAAGCGCTCGGCAATGTCCTGCCACTGCGCCAACGGCAACGGGTTGCTGTGTTGAAACAGCTGCGCCAGAGTCATCCCGGAATATTCGCGCATCACGTAGTACAAATGCTGACGCTGAGTGCCGGCATGGACTTCAGGAAAATGCCGCCCGGCGACACGCTTGAGGAACCATTCTTCCGACAGCAAGGCTTGCCCGGCCTGGGGATCATCGGCCAGCCGCGCCGGCAGGGTTTTCAACAACCAGCCCCGACCTTGGCCATCCAGCACTCGATACAGCAGCGATTGCTGGCTCTGAGCGACAACGCCTTGCACCTGCCAGCCTTCAAACATCTGCCCGGTTTTCAGCGCTGGCGGCAGCGGCCACTGCTGTAAGTGAATCAGCGCATCGCCGATGTTCGCTTCGCCGAGCGCATCGACCCGCACCAGCAGCGCACTGGCATTATCCTGACTGCCGGCCAGATGCGCGGCGTTGACCAGCGTGCGTACGGCGCTGTCGAGATCCGGCTGATCGCGCAGAATCGCCGCGATTGCGGTATCGCCCAGAGACGACCACACGCCATCGCTGAGCAGCACGAAACATTCGCCCTCGCGTAATTCACCGTCGAGAAAATCCAGCACCAGATGCTGATCCAGCCCCAGCGCGCGTTTGAGCACGTGCTGCATGCCCGGCTGCTCCCAGACATGATCCTGCGAAATCCGCTGCAAAGCGTCGGCCTGCCAGCGATAGACCCGGCAATCGCCGACGTGGGCCAGGGTGAAACGCCGACCGCGCAGAACCAGCGCGCTGACCGTGGTCAGCAACGGTTGCCCGCCGCCATTGGCCTGTAACCAGCGATTTTGTGCGAGCAGCAGGCGATCCAGCGCCTGGGCCACGCTCCAGGTTTGCGGCGTGGCGTAGTAGTCCAGCGCCAGTGCTTGCAGGGTCGAGCGTGCGGCCAGGCCGCCGTCGGCGCATTGGCTGACACCGTCGGCGATGGCGACCAGATAGCCTTTGCTGGCGGCCAGCGCCGGGGCGGGCGTCACCAGGCGCATTGCGTCCTGATTTTCCGCGCGCGGGCCGGTGGCGCTGGCCTGGGCAAAGCTCAGTTGCAGGGGCATGGAGGCTTCAGACCCGCGCAGCGGTCACTGCGGCCGAACCCCAGGTGGTTCTCCAGCGACGTTTGACCCCGTGCAGACCGAACCACGCCAACACGCCGAGGCTGGCGAACAACCACAGCGCCAGTTGATAGCTGCCGGTGCTTTGCTTGATCGCGCCCATGCCGGCCGCCAGGGCAAAGCCGCCGATGCCGCCGGCCATGCCGATCAGCCCGGTCATCACGCCGATCTCCAGGCGAAAACGTTGCGGCACCAACTGGAACACCGCGCCGTTGCCGGCACCGAGACCGAGCATGGTGCAGACGAACAGCGCCAGTGCGGCGTAGGAGCTGGGCAGGTTGAAACCGACAGCGGCGATGCAGATTGCCGCCACGGTGTACATCGCCAACAAGGTGCGGATGCCACCGAAGCGATCCGCCAACGCACCGCCGAGCGGACGCATCAGGCTGCCACCGAACACGCAGGCAGCGGTGTAGTAACCCGCCGTGACAGGACTCAGGCCGTATTGGTCGTTGAAGTAGCCGGGCAGGGCGCTGGCCAGGCCGATGAAGCCGCCGAAGGTCACGCTGTAGAAAAACATGAACCACCAACTGTCGCGGTCGCCAAGGGCCTTGAAGTAGTCGGCCATGGCTTTGGCCTTGGGCCGCTGCGGGGCGTTTTTTGCCAGCCAGGCGAACAGCACCAGCGTCAGGATCAATGGAATCAGGGCGAAACCGAACACGTTGCTCCAGCCGAACGCCGCAGCCAGCACCGGGGCAATCAGTGCGGCAAACACGGTGCCGGAGTTACCGGCGCCGGCGATGCCCATGGCCTTGCCCTGATGCTGCGGCGGATACCATTGCGAGGCCAGCGGCAGGGCCACAGCAAACGAAGCACCGGCCATGCCGAGGAACAGTCCCAGAATCAGCGCCTGTTCATAACTGTGGATGCCGAGTTTCCATGCGCCGAACAGCGCGCAGATCACGATCACCTGACCGATCAGGCCAGCGGTTTTCGGCGACAGACGATCGGCCAGCATGCCCATCACAAAGCGCAGCACCGCGCCGGCGAGAATCGGTGTCGCCACCACCAGACCACGTTGTTGTGTGGTCAGGTGCAGGTCGGCGGCGATCTGCACCGCCAACGGGCCGAGCAGGTACCAGACCATGAAGCTCAGGTCGAAATACAGGAACGCTGCGAACAGGGTCGGGGTGTGGCCGGATTTCCAGAAGCTTGAATTCATCGCGCACCTCAGCTGAAAAGAGTCTCGAAAGGAGTCACAGCAGGTGGCGCGCCGCCACGGCCGCACCACCGGCCCCGGGCTGTGGGGCCAAAACGCAAAAACGCCGCTACCTGGTTCGCCGATGTGGGCGAGCGGGGTGAGCGACGTCTTTGTCGTGGGTGGGGCAACCGCCGTTGGTTACCTGTGCGGAATACTTAGCGAGATTTGTGCCAATAAGTGAAATGGCGTCGCGGCCTTCGCGAGCAAGCCCGCTCCCACAGGGAATGCATTTCAAAGTGGAACCCCGACCTGCTTCACAGGAGATTGCGTTCCAAATGTGGGAGCGGGCTTGCTC
>NZ_JASCPO010000138.1:0-15342 GCF_029960145.1 Pseudomonas sp. PS01299
TTGTCACATTACGAGCCTGAATGGCCGTTTGCAGGTCTTAGACTAAATGACGGGTTAAGTGACAGTTTTTGACGGCGAGAACTTTCTGGCTCACACTGTCACATAATCGAACGTATATGTGACAGGTACGACATGCTGATAGGCTACATGCGGGTATCGAAGGCGGACGGCTCCCAGGCTACCGATTTGCAGCGCGACGCGCTGATTGCCGCCGGGGTCGATCCAGTACATCTTTACGAGGACCAGGCATCCGGCATGCGCGAGGATCGGCCCGGCTTGACGAGCTGCCTGAAGGCGTTGCGAACTGGCGACACACTGGTCGTGTGGAAACTGGATCGGCTCGGACGCGACCTGCGACATCTCATCAACACCGTGCACGACCTGACTGGGCGCGGCATCGGCTTGAAGGTATTAACCGGGCACGGCGCGGCCATCGACACCACGACCGCCGCCGGCAAGCTGGTCTTTGGCATCTTCGCCGCCCTGGCCGAGTTCGAGCGCGAGTTGATCGCGGAGCGCACGATTGCCGGCCTAGCCTCGGCCCGCGCGCGCGGGCGGAAAGGCGGCCGGCCGTTCAAGATGACCGCCGCCAAGCTGCGGCTGGCGATGGCGGCAATGGGTCAGCCAGAGACCAAGGTCGGCGACCTGTGCCAGGAACTTGGCGTCACGCGGCAGACCCTGTATCGGCATGTTTCACCCAAGGGTGAGCTACGTCCAGATGGCGAGAAGCTACTCAGCCGAATTTGATGCCGGCATGAGGCAACGTAGCGACAGCGTGGTTTGTCTCAATGGGAAGCGCTCATGATCGATCTTTGAAGGCCCGCAGCAGTCGTGTCACAGACAGGACGAACAAACCGGTCAGCGTGAGGGCTGCGATACCCCAGTACTCTCCGATGAACGCGCCGGCCGTCGTGCCGGCCAGCACAATGGCGAGAATCGGCAAATGGCAGGGACAGGTGAGCACGGCCAGCGCGCCCCACAGGTAGCCGGTGATCGGTTTGTGCGTCTCGGACGGCAAGCGCTCGGGGCTGTTCATGGCAGACTCTCCGCGTGCTGTGCCGGCTCGGTCGGCATGGTGGCCAACTGCACCTCCAGATCGGCCAACGCTTCGCGCCGACGCTCGACGAACTGGCGCAGAACGGCAAGCTGCGCGGCCGCTTCATCGCCGTCCGCAGCATCCAGCGCCCGGCACAGCCGCGCCAGCGCGTCCAGGCCGATGCCCGCCTCGAAGGCCGCCCGCACGAAGCACAGCCGTTGCAAGGCGGCATCATCGAACAGGCCATAGCCGCCCGGGGTGCACGCCACCGGACGCAGCAATCCGCGCAGCAGGTAGTCGCGCACGATATGCACGCTCACCCCGGCATCAAGGGCCAGCCGGGACACGGTGTAGGCGCTCATTGAAAACCTCCTTTTTTTATCCAGCGCAGCAGGAAAGCTGCTTCACGTCCTTGTTGAAGGTCTGCGCCGCAAGCTTCAACCCCTCGACCATTGTCAGGTAGGGGAACAACTGGTCGGCCAGTTCCTGCACCGTCATGCGGTTGCGGATGGCGAGCACCGCCGTCTGGATCAGTTCGCCCGCTTCCGGGGCCACCGCCTGCACGCCGATGAGCCGTCCGCTACCTTCCTCGATGACCAGCTTGATGAAGCCGCGTGTGTCGAAGTTGGCAAGCGCTCGCGGAACGTTGTCGAGTGTCAGCGTGCGACTGTCGGTCTCGATGCCATCGTGGTGCGCTTCCGCCTCGCTGTAGCCCACGGTGGCGACTTGCGGGTCGGTGAACACCACTGCCGGCATCGCGGTCAGATTGAGGGCTGCGTCGCCGCCGGTCATGTTGATCGCGGCACGGGTGCCGGCGGCCGCTGCCACGTAGACGAACTGCGGCTGGTCGGTGCAGTCGCCGGCCGCGTAGATGTTCGGGTTGCTCGTGCGCATGCCTTGGTCGATAACGATGGCCCCTTGCGCATTGACAGTGACCCCCGCCGCGTCCAGCGCGAGGCTGCGCGTATTCGGTGCCCGACCGGTGGCAACCAGCAACTTGTCAGCGCGCAATTCACCGTGTCCGGTGGTCAGCACGAATTCGCCGTTCACATGGGCGACCTGGCTGGCTTGCGTGTGCTCCAGCACCTCGATGCCCTCGGCGCGGAAAGCGGCTGTCACGGCCTCGCCGATGGCCGGGTCTTCCCGGAAGAACAAGGTGCTGCGTGCCAGGATCGTGACCTGGCTGCCGAGCCGGGCAAAGGCTTGCGCCAGTTCCAACGCCACCACCGACGAACCGATCACGGCCAGGCGTGCGGGAATGGTGTCGCTGACAAGCGCTTCGGTGGAAGTCCAGTAGGGTGACTCTTTCAGGCCCGGAATCGGCGGCACGGCCGGACTGGCACCGGTGGCGACCAGGCAGCGGTCGAACGTTACCTCGCGCTCGCCACCCTCGTTCAAACGGACGACCAGGCTCTGGTCGTCCTTGAAACGCGCTTCACCGTGCAAAACGGTGATGGCTGGATTGCCGTCCAGGATGCCTTCGTATTTGGCGTGCCGCAGTTCATCGACACGGGCCTGCTGCTGGGCCAGCAGTTTGCTGCGGTCAATCGCAGGCACAGTTGCCGCAATACCGCCGTCGAACGGACTTTCCCGGCGCAGATGGGCAATATGGGCAGCGCGGATCATGATCTTGGACGGCACACAGCCGATATTGACGCAGGTGCCGCCGATGGTGCCGCGTTCGATCAGCGTGACCGTCGCGCCTTGCTCGACGGCCTTCAGCGCCGCCGCCATCGCGGCCCCGCCGCTGCCAATGATGGCGATATGCAAACCGGCGCCCTCAAGTGCATCACGGATTTTTGGTTCATCTTTGAAATCACCAACCCGGATCGAGCCTTGATAACCCAATGCGGCGATGGCGGCCAGCAGTTGGTTGTGGCTCACGGCGGTGTCTGCCATGACTTGCGCGCGGCTTTCTGGATAGGACACCACAGCGGCATTCACGCCGGGAATCTTTTCCAAAGCATCTTTGACATGGGTGGCGCAGGATGTGCAGGTCATGCCATTCACGGTGATTTCGGTCATTTTTTTACTCCATTGAATTTCGGGGTGCAGCAGGCATCGGCTTGGCGTTTTCGTTGGATGGCGTAGATGGTCAAGCCGATGAAAATCGCCAGCGCAGGCAGCAGCACATAGTCCAGATAGCCGGTCAGCGCGGACAAGCCGACCACACCGAGCAAAATGACCAGAACAGGGGTGAAGCAACACAGCGCCACGAGGGTTGTGCCAATGATGCTGACCCGCAGCAGTGTCTTCGGGTCTTTCATGATCAGTTCTTGACTGATGATGGGTAGCCCGCATCCTCGGTAGCCTTGGTCAGTTTCTGCACGCTGGTCTTGGCATCATCGAAGGTGACCACCGCTTCGCGCGTCTCGAAGGTCACGTCAACTTTACTGACGCCATCGACCTTGGAAATCGCCTTCTTGACAGTGATCGGACAGGCCGAGCAGGTCATGCCCGGTACGGACAGCGTAACGGTCTGGGTGGCGGCCCACACGGGGGCAACAACGGCAGCGAGGGCAAGGGCGGAAAGCAGCTTTTTCATGGTGAACTCCTGTGATCAATAGAAAAATGGCACGACGTAGGGAAATCCGAGCGCGACCAAAACCAGCACGGCCACGCCCCAGAAAATGAGCTTGTAAGTAGCTCGCACTTGGGGAATCGCGCAAACCTCACCCGGTTTGCAGGCGGCTGACGGCCGGTAGATGCGCCGCCAGGCGAAGAACAACGCCACCAGCGCCACGCCGATAAAGATGGGGCGATAGGGTTCCAACACCGTCAAGTTGCCGATCCAAGCGCCGCTGAACCCCAAGGCGATCAGAACCAGCGGCCCGAGGCAGCAAGCCGAGGCGAGGATGGCGGCCAGCCCGCCAGTGAAGAGCGCGCCGCGCCCGTTTTGAGGTTCAGACATACGTTTGTCCTTTCGAATCTGAATTGGATAGCTTAAGCTTACTTCCGTAGTTATGTACGGAGTCAAGCGATATGGAAAACAATTTGGAGAACCTGACCATTGGCGTTTTCGCCAGGACGGCCGGGGTCAATGTGGAGACCATCCGGTTCTATCAGCGCAAGGGCTTGCTCCCGGAACCGGACAAGCCTTACGGCAGCATTCGCCGCTATGGCGAGACGGATGTAACGCGGGTGCGCTTCGTGAAATCAGCCCAGCGGTTGGGCTTCAGCCTGGATGAGATCGCCGAGCTGCTGCGGCTGGAGGATGGCACCCATTGCGAGGAAGCCAGCAGCCTGGCCGAGCACAAGCTCAAGGACGTGCGCGAGAGGATGGCTGACCTGGCGCGCATGGAGGCCGTGCTGTCTGATTTGGTGTGCGCCTGCCATGCGCGGAAGGGGAACGTTTCCTGCCCGCTGATTGCGTCACTGCAAGGGAAGAAAGAACCGCGCAGTGCGGACGCGGTGTAGCCCGAGGGAACTACGCCTTAGCGTGCTTTATTTTCCGTTTTCTGAGGCGACTCCAACGTCAGAAAAGACCGTGCGGTCGACTTTTGATATTTCGTGCTGTCGCCTTCTGAAAGTGACAGCCTAACCCTATTTGCTGGCCTCAATCTGTCGCATAAGTCTGTCGCAAGTGTTATATTACCTGCGACAAATTATGCGACAGGTGGCATATGCAGAATGTAGGTCAGCTCATCGGGTACGCGAGGGTCTCAACGCAAGGCCAAGATTTGGAGCAACAACGCATGGCCTTGGGGCAAAGCGGCTGCCAGCGGATTTTTGAAGAAAAAATCAGCGGAGCTAAACGAGACCGTCCAGAGCTGAGTCGGCTACTCGATCATTTGCGACCAGGTGATGTGCTGACCGTGACACGACTGGATCGTTTAGCCAGATCAACGACAGACCTTTTGCACATAGCCGAAAGACTCAGGGAAATCGACGCCGGGCTGCGTTCACTAGCTGAGCCTTGGGCCGATACCACTTCTCCAGCTGGGCGCATGATTTTAACCATCTTCGCAGGCATAGCCGATTTTGAGCGGTCACTTATTGGTGAGCGTACAAGTGCGGGTCGAGTTGCCGCAAAGGCCAAAGGCGTTCGATTCGGGCCAAAGCCTGTTTTGACTTATGAACAGATAACTCATGCAAGGCAGTTGATCGAGGAAGGTCAATCAGTGGCTGAGGTTGCACATCTTTTGGGGGTGCATCGAGCCACGCTATACCGTGCTTTGCCGCAATAGATAGAGCAAACGCTATGTTAAATGCCACCCCCCGGCCAGAAGCCCGTCGATGCCCACTTATGGGGGTACTGTACAACGGAGCCCAGCACAATGGGCTCCCATCTTCCCTGGCTATGGCATTATGTGTTGTCTGACCCTGCCCCGAGATTTGACCGATGCGCAACGATCGCACCGCCCAGCTGCTTTACCTCCTCAGCGCGCTCGAACGCCGGAACGGCGCAGAGTTGACGAATAAATTCGCGACTATTGATTGGCTTACCGCGCAGCTCGACGCTGGGCTCAACCTTGAGCAGGTTTTGCTGCGTTATGAGCTGGATCAGAAGAGCCGCTCCACAACTCACTAGTAAGCACAGGAACACGGATGCGCACCGCGATTGATCAAGAAACCCTGTCGGCCCTGGTCGAAACTGGTGCCGTACGTGAAATCCAGTGCGTTAGGGGCCCCGGAGGGGCAGGCTTTGCGCTCAGCGCACGCCTGGGCGGTAAGTGGTTGCCCATACGAAGCAAGCGGGAGCCGGTACGGGTGTGGGCCAGCCTGACCGCTATAGAGCGGTTCTGCAGCAAAACTGGCATCAGACGATTCGAGGTCGAGCTATGAACGAGATCTGGCAACGTGAGCGCGCCCGCCGCGAAGCCATCTGGCAGCTCGACGCACTGCAGCCGGGCGATCATAACGCCAGGCCCATACTGCAGCGACTGAGTGAACTGGAGCAACTTGACCAGGAACAGCCCCTGGCAGTCTGCACGCTCGATCTGCAGCAGTTGCACGAGCTACCACACGAACCGCACGCAATTGGTTTCAACATCATTCGCGATGCCGATATACCGCAGCCCTGGCTGAGCCGTTTCGCCATTGCCGCTGGCCCAATCTGTAAGGTCGCGGAAGGGGTCTACCGGCACGATTGGACAGATTTTCTTGACGCTTGGGCCAAGGAAAATGACCACATTAATGCTCATCGAGAGGCCTTGGAATGATGCTCGATTTGCCTACTGCAGATGCGGAGGCGCTCCTTAGGCATGCGCTTTCATTCAAGCCTGACTCAGGGGATGCACATGAGGATGCACGCCTCACCGAAGCCCTGGAAGCCCTCGCAGAGACGCTATCGAAGCAAGTGCCATGGGTCAGCTAATGTTCACCCCCAATCATCGGGATTCACCTTGCATAACCTTGCGTCACGATAGTCGTGACGCTATAGTGGGAGTGCGGGAAAATAAGAGCAGGGCTCCGAGATCATCAGGCGAAATTGGATCTGGAGTGTGGATTGCACGGGAACGCCAACCGTGTGGTAGCGGCATAAGACTTCGGTCTTTTGGCATGTGACCCAACCCTCAGGGGTTAGCTAAGCAAGCGCTGCGACTACCATCCCGCAATATCTTCAGTCGAAGGCACCTTAGGGTGCCTTTGGCGTTTCTGGGGCCTGTAACCCCTCGATAACGGCCACAAGCTTCCCATTTGGCGTACGGTTGCGATAGGCCGTCACCACGCTGTAGTAGAGCTTGTCCCCTGCCGTGGGCCAAGCTGCTAACACAGCACACCCCTTGCGACCGCGCAGCACAATCAGGCGCTCGTTGCCCTTCATCGAATCGAACTCACAGACAATATTCGTGCCATGCACGATAATGTCCGACACAAAACGTGGAACGTCATACACCGTAGGATAGCCCCACTTAATGAGATCGTGGCCACGCTCTTGCCAGATATGACGTATGCCAAAGCCTTTATGCGGCCCTATATGCTTGCCTGCCCGCAGATAGATCTCGCCACCAGGCTGCTGCAGCAGCTGGCTAGTGACCTTTACCAGCCCCCAGCATTCCAGGCCCGTCGCGGGATGAAGAATATTGAAATCTTCGTGATGATCAAACTCAACCGGTATCGCCTGCGGCGGCGGTGCCTTGAAACGTGACATGCCTATAATCCTTGCTTCGTGATGGCTCAATTCTCACATCACGACAGGGTGTATCAGAACCAGACTTTCCGATTCAGCTGGTTTTTTTATCAGGGACGGGGTTGTCCTGGATGTACCGCTCAATGAAGTCAGGAATGGCCTAGGTAAGTGAAGCCTACTTGCTCACATAGCTATTCTTAGAGAGGGACAGCGTGACCATTGGCAGCAGTAACCACTACGAAGCGCTTCCTATTTTTAATGGAAGAACCAGTAAACCAGTGAAGCTATAAAAACCTAAGAAGAGATCAAAGGCAGAACACTAGGTTCCTCCCTCTGGGAGGGGGCTTCGCCAAAGGACGTAGCCACACACAAAGACACCTTTATTAAGACAAATTCTCATTTACCCGAAAGAGCTCTCATAACGACAGATTTTGAAAGGCTGAGTTGGGCCATGATCTGCATTGGCTTCATTCCATGGGCATGCATCTCAAGGATCTGTGCCTTCCGCTCAGCTGCAGCCTGCTTATGCTTCTCTAAGTACTCTGAGCGCTCCACAACGCCGGCAGAGCGCCTCTTGCTCCGCTCTCGAAGGGTATTCCGCTCTCGGGCCATGTCTGTCGATATCAGCGTCTTGAGTTCTCTCTGTTCCTCAAGAGTGATTTCCAAAAGCTGAATGATCGTAGAGGTACGGTACGTATAGATTGGCGTCACGGCCTTGCCGTTGAACTCGATTTTCTCTTTGCGGTAGTGTTTTTCCACGCGGTCTTGCAACGTGCAGAGCAAATCCCGATCGCGAAGCCATTTGGAATCCTTGGAGATTTCCTCCTGCAGTGCCCTAACCTCCGACTTGAAGTTCTGTGGGTGTATCAGTCCTGACAATGCCATTTGGCAAGCAATGACCAACAGGTAGGTGTTGCGCATGCCTTCGCATATCCCACCACGCATCTCAGCGAGCTTTCGCAGGTCATGGAGACGATCCCACGCGAGAACCCGTGTGTTGATGAACTTAAGTGCCTTGTTTTTAAAGCCTGGATTGTCCGAAACAAGAGCAAACGGTCGCTTGTCCTCCGCTGCTTTTTCCGCACGATTATTGGCTTTGACAGCCTTTCCTAGACGATCAAGGGGTTGGGGGAGCAACGGAACAGAAAGTGCACTTAAGCTCAGTCGCTGCCCCGCAAACCCTTGCAACGTCTGGATAGTTTCGAAAAACGACCGTTTTATGAAACCGTTTCCGCTATCGCGAGGAAAGGTCACCAACACCCGAAAATCAGTGCAATAAACCTTTCTCACGAATCAAAGTTCGTTAATTCGCAGTCGCTGACGAGTAAAACGAACTCTAATTCGGCTTACGTTGGTTTTCAGTTCCATTGCTCCCCAACCCCCGATGTCGCCCGGGTGAAATTCGTAAAGTCCGCGCAACGGCTGGGCTTTAGCCTCGAAGAAGTGGCCGGGCTGTTGAGGCTCGATGACGGCGCTCACTGTGATGAAGCGCGCGTGCTCGCCGAGCAGAAGCTTGGGGATGTGCGTGGCAAGCTCGCGGATCTGCGACGGATCGAGTCTGTTTTGGTGCAACTGGTTCACGACTGTTGTGCGAGCCACGGGACCGTTTCCTGTCCGCTAATCGTTTCGCTGCATGGGTAAAACGCTCTGCGTTGGCCAGTGGTTGTGAAGGGAACCAGCGGACAAGGTCTACGGCTGCCGCGGCTGTGAAGCCGCACCGGTCACCGCCGACAAACCGGCTCAACTGATCGAAAAGAGCATGGCCAGTCCTAGCGTCCTGGCGATGCTGTTGATCACCAAATACGTCGATGGTCTGCCGCTGCACCGCTTCAAAAAAATCCTCGGTCGTCACGGCGTCGATATCCCCCGCCAAACCCTGGCGCGCTGGGTGATCCAGTGCGGCGAGCACCTGCAACCGCTGCTGAATCTGTCTACGAAAACAGCCCGGCGTGCCGCGTCGGCACGAAGGCCGTATTGCGGTGCAAACCAGCGATACGCGTTGGTGCTCGGACGGCTTTGAGTTCCGCTGCGAGGACGGAGCCAAATTGAGCGTAACCTTCGCCCTGGACTGCTGTGATCGCGAGGCCATCGGCTAGGTCGCGAGCCCGACCGGGTACAGCGGCGATGATATCCGCGACTTGATGCTGGAAAGCGTGGAGAGGCGCTTCGGTGATCAACTGCCCGCCACGCCGGTGCAATGGCTAAGCGATAACGGCTCGGCGTACACCGCCGACCAGACGTGCCTGTTTGCTCGACAGATCGGCTTGCAGCCGGTGACCCCCCAGTTCGCAGCCCGCAGAGCAACGGCATGGCCGAGAGCTTCGTGAAGACGATCAAGCGTGATTACGTGGCGCACATACCTAAGCCGGATCGAGAAACGGCACTACGTAACTTGGCCAATCCCTGTGATCCTGCGTGGTCGTCTTACTTTGCCCAACGTCGAGCTGCGATAGACGTGGATTGATTGCCCGGTACTAGACCATGGTGCTGACGAAAGACTTGAGCCGGATGAGGCGCGACTCTCATGCCCGGTTCTTTGGGGGCGGTGGCGCAGTAATGCGCTGCTGTTACCCGACGAAAGTGTACTTAAGCCCTACCATCTTATCTCGGCGCCATAAACCAGGACCTTCATCTCCTCCCTCCTTGATTCCGTACTTAACTACGGAGGTAGAGTTGAATCGTGGATCGAAAACCCGAGAGGAGATCGCCGTTATGAAACACCTAAGACTGCTGCTGATAGTGAGTGCGACTCTGCTGTCATCCACCGTATGGGCCGATGGCAGTTCCGATCGCCTGTACGGTAAGATGATCCAGGCCAACGAGCAATCCATGCGCGAATACGCTAGCGCCCAAGGCAAGAACCCGCCAGAAGTCACTCACTACCGCTATGGCATGAAGCTCGACATCGCCAAGGTCATTCACGTCACGTCGACCAATGGCAACTGCGATGTGATGCCTGCGCAAATGACCTACGAGGATTCGAGCGGAAACCTGCATATTCTGGAGTACCGCGTATCAGGAACGGACTGCAGGAGCCAGCACTGAGCATTGTTGACGTGTTGCTGACGGAAAAGTAATTTTCACGTCACCCTGACGTTATTTTGCATGTGGAAGTATGTAAGAAGCGCACCCGGCTATGCCCGGCGCGCTTCGGCATATACACAACCGCACAATGAAAAATCTGCCAAAACATCAAGAGCGTTTATGAACAACAAGGCCCTGTTGGGACTTTCTCAGATCGTCTTGAGCATCAGCGCTGCGCAGGCTGCAATGGCCGCCGAGGAAAAAGGCGAGGGATTCATCGAAGGCAGCAGCCTGAGCATCCTCAATCGAAATTTCTACTTCAACCGTGATTTTCGCAAAGGCCAGTCCAGCAGTACAGGAAATGGCTACTCGGAAGAATGGGCCCACGGAGTCATAGGCCGATTCGAGTCGGGCTCGGCCAGGCCGAGGACAATTACTCCAAGCTCGGCGGCGCCGTAAAGACCCGTTTCCTGGACACTGAAATCAAAGTAGGCGATGTCTTCCCTGTCACGCCTGTCGTGCAGTACGGCGATTCGCGACTGCTTCCGGAAAGCTTCCGCGGCGTCACCGCATACAACACCAGTGTCGAGGGCTTGGTGCTACAGGGCGGACGCCTGCACGCGATGAGCCAACCCAGCTCCAGCAGCATGCGGGATGATTTTGCAACCTTCTACGCAGGCGAAGTCGGCTCTCCGTGGATAGTCGGCGGTGATTACACACCCAACGACAACCTTGGCTTCAGCCTTTACACCAGTTGTCTCAAGGATGCCTGAAACCAATACTATACCGGCACTACCTGGAGCTACCCGCTTGCAGATGATGTCGCCTTGGTCGGTGGTTTGAATTACTACAAGGCCGTCGATGAGGGGAAGCAGCTCCTCGGCAGTTTTGAGAACGATATCTGGAGCGGCAAGGTCGGCCTCCGTGTCGGGGCGCACACCGGCGAGGGACGGAGACGGCCGACGTGAACCAGATCGCTATTGTGCCTTGCTATCGCCCTTCGGGGACTCCATTCCAATGTGTTGGTTCATGTTCTCCATCATTGTATTGCAGTTTTTCATCATCTTGGACATTTCCTGCATGTCCATCATCGGCATATGGTTGCCGTCCATCATGTGCATGTCCTCACCCTTATTTGTCTCGGCACTGCTTTGGGCGGGGGCTTTGGCCTGTTCGGCAAATCCCGTGGCAACAGTTCCAAGGGCTATGAAGGTAGCAAGGACGGTGTAGGTAATGGCGTTACGCATGGCGACTCTCCTCATCTACGACCTTGGTTTCCAGCCAGGCTGTGTATTGAAGAGTTGATTGCTCCACTGTCCTCCTGTTTGGCTCCTTTGGTTTGGAGGATGGTTTCAGGCGCCTGAGGTAGGCGCCTTTTTCGGTCAACAAGTCTTCGGCTTCATCGCTCTGGACTCTGCGAGCTGGCTTGACAGCACCGCGTTGTCTTGCACGAGAAGCTGCTTTTCTGTGGCCAACTGGCTCAATTGGCTTTCAGTTTGGCTTAAGCGTTCCGCCAGCAGGCTTCGCTCCCGTTCATTGACGGCCAGGTAAGTCCGCGTCTCAGCCAAACGCTGCTCACCTTGGCCATGGCGCTGCTCCAGTGCCTGATGCGACTGTTGCAAGTCGGTGAATTGAAGTAAGACGTGTTCATGCGCAATCTGACTCTGCGCGAGCGTCGCTTGCGTCGTGAGCAGGGTGCTCTCTAGACGATCATGGTCCTGCACCAGGCGTTGTTCCTGCGCCTGCAGTTCGCCCAGGCGGGTTTGCTGCGCGAGCAGACGCTGCCGGAGCGCTGCCAATTCGTGTTCCAGGCGCTGCTGGCGTTGCTCAGTGGCCTGGCGCTCGTCGCTGCGTTGTTGCGCGACCGATGCCTGGTAGTGCTCAAACTGCTCCCGCGCTTGTTGCAGTTGCCGGGTCAGTGCGGCCGCCTCGGCGGCGCGGTCAGCCAGACGTTGTTCGAGCCCGGTCTTTTCACTGCCCAGGCTGGCCAGGGCGATCTCCTGACGCTGCAGGGTGTCAGCCAGCCCCTGGCTGCGCGTAGTGGCTACGGCAAGTGCCTGGGCCTGCTGCTCCTGAACGCTGAGTTGCGCGTCGCGCTCGACGAATGCCTGCTGCAACTGTTCCTGCAACGCGTCGGCCTCTGCCTGGTGAGCCGCTACGGCCTGCTGGAGTTGGACGGCCGCCTCCGCCTGAACTTTTTCGTACAGTCCTTTCAGCGCCAGGACCAGCTCCGCGGGCAATCCCAGTTCGGCCTGGGCCAGCGTGCCGGGATGCGCGGCTTTCCAACGCTTTAACAACGGAGCAATCGTGCTTTTGCTGCCCGTCCCACCCAGGGCGACGCGGATGCTGTCAATGGTGGGGTTGTGGCCCGCAGCCACCAGTTGGGTGGCCGCCTGGGCAACATGCAGGTAGAGGACGCCGGAACGGGCCATGAACACCTCGGATTTTTTCGTACCGTATTATGGAAAACGTAATACCTCGATTTAAGTACAGAATAGTTCAGCCGACTGAGACCGTCAGTTGACCCACGATAAGCGCGGTTATCGTGAGTTAAGTCATCGCGATCGAGGGTTGTGTCTATAATCTGCGGTACACATGGCCTAAACAGGCGCTTCGTGATGACAGCCGGCAATAATGACGAAAACCTCCCCACCAGGCGGCACGAAGAGCCGACAGTACTTGCGCGTACCCCCGGTACGCTCACCACCCCCGAACAATTGGCTGAGCAACATCAGCGTTTTCTCGCCGCCGCGACAACCGACAACACCCGGCGCACCTACCGCTCGGCCATTCGCCACTTTCTCGCCTGGGGCGGCGTGCTGCCGTGCGATGAAGCCGCGCTGATTCGTTATCTATTGTCTTTTGCGGAAGTATTGAACCCGCGCACCCTGGCCCTGCGCCTCACGGCGCTGTCGCAATGGCACCGTTATCAGGGTTTTCCTGACCCTACCGCCAGCGCCACCGTGGGCAAAACCTTGCGCGGTATTGAGCGGGTGAACGGGCGGCCTCGACAAAAAGCCAAGGCCCTGGTCCTAGAGGATCTCGAACGCATCGTGGTGCACCTGAACACGCTCGACGGACTGGCGACACTGCGGGACAGTGCACTGCTCCAGGTCGGGTATTTTGGTGCGTTCCGGCGCAGCGAATTGGTCACGCTGGAGATGCAATACCTCGAGTGGGAGCAGGAAGGTCTACGGATCACGCTGCCCCGTTCCAAGACCGATCAGGAGGGCGAGGGACTCGACAAGGCGATCCCATACGGCGACAGCATCTGCTGCCCCGCGACAGCGCTACGCCGGTGGTTGGACGCGGCTCAGATCGTTCAGGGGCCACTGTTCCGGCGCATCAGCCGCTGGGGCGTACTCGGCGAGGTGGCACTGCACGAGGGCAGCGTGAATACCATCCTGACGGCACGTGCCGAAGCCGCAGGGCTGTTGTATGTGCCCGAACTGAGCAGCCACAGTCTGCGTCGGGGACTGGCTACCAGTGCGCATCGGGCTGGGGCGGATTTCCTTGAGATCAAACGACAGGGTGGCTGGCGGCACGATGGCACCGTACACGGCTATATCGAGGAAGCTGGAGCTTTCGAGGAGAATGCGGCTGGCTCGTTATTACGACGCAAACCGTAGCCAAGGTTTGTAAGCAGGGCTGGTTAGAATCCCAAGTGGCCACCCTCTATTCTCGACCGTCCTTCCGCAGCACATGAGCAGTTCCCTTAAAAACAGTTACTTACAGAACGAATGTCCTAATTTTTGGCTTATCTCGGCACGCCCCCTTCATCGGGCTAACTTCCATTCATTTAGCGGCAAAAAAAAGGCCAGGAATAACCCCGACCTTTTTCTATCGTCGCACCGGCCTCTCTAGTGGCAAGCGTTCATCAGATTTTGTTGACCTTCCTGCTCTGAAGCTTGGCGCCTTCCTCCTGCGACAGCTCTCCCTTCACTTTGCCAACCCCACGGGAATAAGACACTTCGTAGCAGGGGATGTAAGCCGGAACCCCAGAAATTTCCGTCACCCTAGTTGGGTGGGCTCAACACTCGTGTCACCAGCTACCTTCTGGAGAATCGAGCTCGGCCATCCCTCCCTGGACGGGCATCGCTCGACGATGTTCAACGGCTCCCTCACGGGGCCGTCGTTTTGTGGGGGCTATTCCATCCACAAGTCGTCGAGGTTCTTGAAGTTCCAGAGCGTCGGGTCTTCGGGGCCAGTGATACTGTCCTTGCAACTCGTGGCCGCCAGGTCGATGGTCTGCATCGGGATCGGCTCTCTCGAGCGTAGCGAGAAGAACACGCGAACCTTGGGAGTCAGCAGTGATTCCATTCCCGGCTCAACGACAACGGCCAGACGCTGAGAGGACAGGCGAACCAAGGAGCCGACGGGGTAGATGCCCACGGCCTTGACGAAGGCGTGGAAGATGCGTTTGTCGAAATGGCCCTCCCACTTGGCCATCTGCCGCATCGCCGCGGACGGGTCCCACGGCTTTTTGTAGGCTCGCTCCGACGTCACGGCATCATAGACGTCGCAGATTGCGCCCATGCGGGCCAGGAGTGAAATGGCGTCACCGGCCAAGCGATCCGGGTAGCCGGTTCCGTCGATCTTCTCGTGATGGTGCAGGGCAATGTCCACCACCCCGGGCTCGGCCCCGCCTGCGCGCAGCATCTTTGCGCCCTCCACAGGGTGGCGCTTCATGATGGCGAACTCGGCATCGGTGAGCTTGCCTGGTTTGTTAAGCACTTCCAGCGGCATCGCGGCCTTGCCTAGGTCGTGCATCAGTCCGCCGATGCCAGCCAGGCGCGTTTGCTCCTCGTCTAGATCGAGATGCCGGGCCAGCGATAGCATCAGGGCGCAGACGGCAACCGAGTGCAGGTAGGTGTAATCGTCGTGCGTTTTGATGCGTGCGACGCTGATGAGGGCATGAGGTTGGCGCAGCACCGAGGCAGCGATTTCTCCGACCAGCGGCAACGTCGTGCTTGGGTCGACGGCCTTGCCAAGCCGGGCTTCCTGGAACATGTCCATGACTTGGGACTTGGCCGCAAGACAGAGTTTCCGTGCATAACACATTTCGCTCTCCATTGAGGTTGCGCCGTCACTTTTCTTGCTTAGTGGACTAGACGGCAGAGATTGCTCCTCCGACAATTCTCTGGGCTCTGGGCTCTGGGCTCTGGGCTCTGGGCTCTGGGCTCTCTGGGCTCTCTGGGCTCTCTGGGCT
>NZ_JASCPO010000139.1:0-15331 GCF_029960145.1 Pseudomonas sp. PS01299
CGGTCTGTCAGTTGATGATGCATTGGCTGACAGACCGCTTTCGCGAGCAAGCCCGCTCCCACATTGGACTGTGTTTCAATTTGTGGAAATGAAAAAGCCCTGCCAGCGCTGGCAGGGCTTTTTGCATTTCAGGGGAGGGAAATCAGATCCCCATGCTACCCAACGCATTGACGATATTGCGCAGGGTGCCGGCAATGGCCGGGTGTTCGAGTTCAAAGCGGTCCACCGCCAGGTTCACGCCATCGGCGATGCTGGCATCCTGAGTGGCGCTCTCCAGTTTGATTTCAGTTTCGATCTGCGCCATCAGCGCATGCAGATCTTCACGTTCGGCTTCGGACAGCGGCGGATTCTGCTCCAGTTGCTCGCGCAGGGTGTCGAGTTGTTTTTGCAGTTCTTGGGCGGGCATGGTGGGGTTCCTTTTATCAAGAGGCACTGGCATTGACCGCAGCCGCGCGCCAAAGGTCTATGGCTGACCTTTAGATTAATCCACTCTGCGGCAACCTGCATGATCCCGGTCAGGGCTTTTCGCCCTTGAGGCGGCGCAGGTTGATGTCGGCCAGGCAGGTGTCGAGCTCGCCCAGATGATCGATCACCGAATGCACGCCCAGCCCGAACAACTGCAGGGTTGCCTTACCGCGTCGTTGGTCGCGTTCGTTCTGGCTCAGCGCTTGCCACTCGCTCGGCGACAGGCCGCACAGTGAGCCGCAGGACGCCAGGCCGATGGTCCACAGCCCGGCGTTGAGGCCCGCTTGCAGCAACCGGGGCTCGCCGCTCACCAGCACGCAGCCATCCAGGCAGCTGACGTTCAAACCCATCAGCGCCTGCCAGCAGGCGTTCGGTGCGGGCCATGGATTGATTGTTGCTGAATATTGCGTCGGTTTGATCCACGCCGGCAGAGAGGCCGCCAAGGGTTGCGCGAGGGCAGGGGGCAGCTCGTCGATCCACGCACAGGGAATCTGCTGGCGCTGCAGGCTGAGCAGGCTGTCGAGAGCGCCGGGTGTGGCGTCGGCGTGCTCGGGCAGTACGCTGGCGTGTTGATGGGCACGGGCGCCGAAATCCACCAGACAGCCACTGAGTCCGAACAGCACGGCGGTCAGGCCGGGCGCGGCGACAGGCAAGACTTCAGCATGGGTCATGGCAACGTCCCTGAAATAGGCATGAGGCTAGGCGACGCCGGTGACAGTTGGATGACAGGTGTGTGAAGGCGCTCCCTGGAAACGTCCTGCATTACTCTTCACGGGTGGACTGCCCAAAACGGCTTTTGCGCTTATACTAGCGCTCTTAACGCCTGGGCCCGGGTGCCCGCGCCAGTAAAAATCCAAGGAGTTTTTCTATGCGCTGGAGCAATCCTCTCGCTCAGCTATGTGTATGTGCCAGCGTCCTGCTGGTTCCGTTCGCCGCCAACGCTGCAACGGAAGAAGACCCTTGGGAAAGCGTCAACCGCCCGATCTTCCAGTTCAACGACTTCGTCGACACCTACGCGCTCAAGCCGCTGGCGCAGGGTTATGAGTTCGTGACGCCGCAGTTCCTCGAAGACGGCATCCACAACATGTTCCGCAACGTCGGTGACGTCACCAACCTGGCGAACAACATTCTGCAGGCCAAGCCGGCAGCAGCCGGTGTCGATACCGCGCGTATCATCTTCAACACCACCTTCGGCCTGCTGGGCTTCTTCGATGTCGGTACCAAAATGGGCCTGAATCGCAGTGACGAAGACTTCGGTCAGACCCTCGGTTACTGGGGCGTCAGCAGCGGCCCTTACGTGATGCTGCCGTTGCTCGGCCCGAGCACCCTGCGTGATGCACCGTCCAAGTACGTCGACAGCTACACCGGTCCGTACCGCTACATCAACGACGTGCCTGTCCGTAACTCGGTGTTCGGCCTGAACATCGTCGACACCCGCGCCAGCCTGCTGTCGAGCGAGAAGCTGATCAGCGGCGACAAATACACCTTCATCCGCAACGCCTACCTGCAGAACCGCGAGTTCAAGGTCAAGGATGGTCACGTCGAAGACGATTTTTAATCTCGACCGATGACAGGAAGGCGGCCCGCGAGGCCGCCTTTTTTGTGTGCGCTTATTTCATCTTCAGAATGCTCAGGCCGAGCTTCTGGCCATCGCCGTCCTGGGCCTTGACCCAGACCACTTCGGTCTCCGCTTCCAGCCCGCTCAGCGCCGCATGCTCGGAATCGATGCGCACGCTCAAACGGTCACCAACCGCGAACTGGCGCGGCGCTTCGACCTGCATGCCACTGCTCGAGAGGTCGATGCACACGCCCGACACCTGGTCCCCTTCATGAATCAACACCACATCGGCATCGACCCGCATGCGGATGAAATCGCGCTTTTCGCTGTAGTCCCGACCGGTTTGACTCATGGCTTCGACCTTCCATTGGGTTACGGTTTGAGCTGTTCTTATAACTCTCGGTGATTTGACAAGTAAAGTCGTCAAGCGACCATCGGCGCATGCTTGAAACGCCCCGCGGATGGGAGTACCGTCTGCGCCTTAGAAGGGCACCTCTGGTGCAATCGCGTTCTGGCTCAGTGCTCGAAAGCGGTGCAGCAGAGAGGCTAGAAAGCGAATCCAGTAGTCTGAGCCGGGCCGATGCCCCGCCTGCTACGCCAACCTAATTCTGGCGCCGTTTGCCCACATGCCAAAAACCAGTGCCACGCTGCTGATAATCGATGATGACGAAGTAGTGCGCGCGAGCCTCGCGGCCTATTTGGAAGACAGTGGTTTCAGCGTCCTGCAGGCCAGCAACGGCCAACAGGGTCTTCAGGTATTCGAGCAAGACAAGCCCGACTTGGTCATCTGCGATCTGCGCATGCCGCAGATGGGTGGTCTCGAACTCATCCGTCAGGTCACCGAGCGCTCACCGCAAACGCCGATGATCGTCGTTTCGGGTGCCGGCGTGATGAACGACGCCGTCGAGGCGCTGCGCCTGGGTGCGGCGGACTACCTGATCAAGCCTCTCGAAGACCTGGCCGTGCTCGAGCATTCGGTGCGCCGCGCGCTGGATCGTGCGCGCCTGCTGCTGGAGAACCAGCGCTACCGCGAGAAGCTGGAGAAGGCCAACCGCGAGCTCGAAGCCAGCCTGAACCTGCTCCAGGAAGACCAGAACGCCGGTCGTCAGGTGCAGATGAACATGCTGCCGGAAAGCCCGTGGCGCATCGACGAGTTCCAGTTTGCCCACCAGATCATCCCGTCGCTGTACCTGTCGGGTGATTTTGTCGACTACTTCCGTGTCGACGAGCGTCGGGTGGCGTTCTACCTGGCCGACGTATCGGGCCATGGCGCCTCGTCAGCGTTCGTCACGGTGCTGCTGAAGTTCATGACCACGCGCCTGCTGTTCGAGTCCAAGCGCAACGGCACGTTGCCGGAATTCAAGCCTTCGGAAGTCCTTGGTCATATCAACCGGGGGCTGATCAGTTGTAAGCTGGGCAAACACGTCACAATGGTCGGTGGAGTCATCGACGAGGAGACCGGTTTGTTGACCTATAGCATCGGCGGCCATCTGCCGTTGCCTGTGTTGTACACGCCTGACAGTGTTCGTTACCTCGAAGGCCGCGGTTTGCCGGTGGGCCTGTTCAATGAGGCCACCTACGAAGATCACGTGCTTGAGCTGCCTCCGACGTTCAGCCTGACGCTGATGTCCGACGGCATTCTGGATCTGTTGCCAGAACCGACGCTCAAGGAAAAAGAAGCCGCTTTGCCCCAACGGGTGAAGTCGGCGGGCGGCAGCCTGGATGGTCTGCGGCAAGTGTTTGGATTGGCCACGCTAGGGGAGATGCCGGATGATATCGCCCTGTTGGTGTTGAGCAGGAACCTTCAATGAGTACCGGTAGAATCCAGTTCGCCGAGCAGGACGGCACCTTCGTCCTGAAGTTCGTCGGTGAAGTTCGCCTGACCCTGTGTTCGGCGTTGGATGCGACTATTGAGAAAATCTTCACCGCGTTGAATTTCAACGCGATCGTGATCGATTTGACCGAAACCCGCAGCATCGACAGCACCACCCTCGGCCTGCTGGCCAAACTGTCGATCCTGTCGCGGCAAAAGGTCGGCCTGCTGCCGACCGTCGTCACCACCCACGAAGACATCACCCGGCTGCTGCAGTCGATGGGCTTCGAGCAGGTGTTCAACATCGTCAACCTCCCGGTGCCGTGCCCCGAGTGCCTGGATGACCTGCCGGATCAGGACCAGTCCGAAGAAGTGGTGCGGATCAAGGTGCTCGAAGCGCACAAGATCCTCATGGGCCTGAACGACTCCAATCGTGAAGCCTTCCATGATCTGGTGAATGCCCTCGAACGGCATTGATGGCCTGAAATGTGGGTAGGGCCTGCTGGCCCTATCGCGAGCAGGCTCACTCCTACAGGGTTTCTCATTCGACGCATAATCTTGAGTAATCCACAGATCCACTGTAGGAGTGAGCCTGCTCGCGATAGCTCTCGCCAAAACACTAATAATCCAGCAGGCACAAAAAAGGGCGAACCCAACCGGGTTCGCCCTTTTTGCATTTCAGCGACTCAGATCACAGCTTGGCCTGCAGCAGCGCCTCAAGCTTCTCCTGGTCACGGGCAAACTGACGGATGCCCTCAGCCAGTTTCTCGGTGGCCATCGCGTCTTCGTTGGACAACCAGCGGAATTGCGCTTCGTTGAGGCTCAGGCGCGCTTCGCCGGCGTGGCCCGGGGCGAGTTTGCGCTCCAGTTTGCCGGTGTCTGCCGCGAGCTTGTCGATCAGGTCCGGGCTGATGGTCAGGCGATCGCAGCCGGCCAGTTGCTCGATCTGGCTCAGGTTGCGGAAGCTGGCACCCATGACCACGGTCTTGTAGTCATTGGCCTTGTAGTAGTTGTAGATGCGGGTCACCGACTGCACGCCCGGATCATCGGCGCCGGTGTAGTCGTTGCCGTTAGCCTTCTTGTACCAGTCGTAGATGCGGCCCACGAACGGCGAGATCAGGAACACCCCGGCGTCAGCGCAAGCGGCAGCCTGAGCGAAGGAGAACAGCAGGGTCAGGTTGGTCTGGATGCCTTCCTTCTCGAGGATCTCCGCAGCGCGAATGCCTTCCCAGGTCGAAGCAATCTTGATCAGCACGCGGTCACGGCCGATGCCGGCCTTGTCGTACAGCTCGATCAGGCGATGCGCACGCTTGAGCACGGCGTCCTGGTCGAACGACAGGCGCGCATCCACTTCGGTAGAAATGCGGCCCGGAATCACTTTGAGGATTTCCTGGCCGACGGCGACGCCGAAACGGTCGCTGGCCAGACCCACGTCGCCCTTGCAGTCGCTGACGCAGGCGTTCAGCAGCTCGGCGTAGGCGGGGATGGCGGCTGCCTTGAGCAGCAGGGAAGGGTTGGTGGTGGCGTCGACCGGCTTGACCCGGGCGATCGCTTCGAAGTCGCCGGTGTCGGCAACTACGGTGGTCATCTGTTTGAGTTGTTCCAGCTTGGAAGTCATGGGTGTGCTCTGTCCTGTGGGTTTGACGACATTACCCGAGCGTTGACAGCCACTCAAGGGCATCAAGGCGCAACGGGTTCCCCGGGGGCAACAACCTGAGAACGGCTGTTTGAACGGTGGGGCGCGGTATCGATGAATACGATGCCAAAATCGGCCGCAGGTTCAAAGCAACTGACGGCCAGCGCCCCTTGAGCACATTGATGGAGGTTATTGCTGGCTCAGCTGGGTTTTGACCGCAGTTTCTGCCGGTTTCGGCTGGCCATCGGACGTCAACAGACCGAAATTCTTCTCGCGGTCATTGCTGCCGGTGTCGCTGTTTTTCCACTCGTAAATCGAGGTCAGGGCAATGTTGCGGGTTTTGATATCGGCCACGAATGCACTGATTTTACTGGCTTGGCCTTCAGTTCCGCCGTTGGAGGGAAGCGCCGAGATGCCCCATTCGCTGATCACCCCCGGCAGATGGAAGTTCTGCTGGATAAACGCCTGGGCGTTGCTGATCTGCGTGCCGCTCATGCCGTAGGGATGGTAGGAGACCGCGTTGAGGCATTTGGGGTATTCGCTGACGATTCGGTTGAGTGCCACGGTGGACGCCGAGCCGGCGGTCGGTGGCCGGGCAAAACCAAAACCGATCACCGGGACTGTCTGGGGTTTGTCTTGCAGGGTCTTGCACGCTGCGCTCATGAACGGCACGAACGTCGTGTCGAAATTGCCGGTCGGCCAGTAAGTGCCGAGGTCCGGCTCATTCCATAGCTCGATCGCCACCAGTTGTGAGCCATAGGTCGCTGCCAGGCTGGTCAGCGCGTTGGCATACGCGACCCCCGCGTTCGCCAGATCATTGGCCTGTAACGGCTTGGTCGCGCGCAGGGTCATCAGCACCGGCAGACCGGCCGCGCGGGCCACGGCGAAGGCATCGCTGATCTGCTTCTGGTAGGCCGCGCTGGGCAGGCTGTCAGTCCATACGCCAAAACGCACGAAACTGAAGCCGGTGGCTTTGACGCGCTCGGCGTCCGCAGCGGAAAAGGTCTGGACTTTGACCTGAACCCCGATGGTTTTATTGGCGGGCAATGCCGGGAACAGTTCATTGGCCTGGCTCTGGCCGGTTGCCGCCAGCAGTAACAGGGTCAGGGCGCTCAGGGGTTTGAGATGGGCTGATTTCATGTCGGTTCTCCGGGTGAGAAGTGACAACGGCGAAAAGATATCTCGAGATAACTGTTTCGAAACTGACAATGGCACTAAGTGCGCCAATGTTATTTTTTGTCAGGAAAACCAGACCTGAAAATCACAGTTATTTTTAGTCCGTTAATTGTGTTTTGGCGGCTTTTGACCCTGTGGTACTTAATACGCTGGTACTAACAGGGCGAATCTATTTCTGAGTGCAGAATGATCTAGTGGGTTCATTAAGATCCGCTCTAGATGTTGGCAGAATGATATTACACAGGAATGTAAACCTTGTTCAAAAAGATCCTCGTCGTGTGCGTTGGCAATATTTGCCGAAGTCCGACAGCAGAACTTCTGCTGCGTAACGCGCTGACCCCCTCAACCATTTCGGTGACGTCCGCAGGTCTCTCTGCGCGGGTCGGCGAAGGCATCGAAGCCTCGGCGCGCCAGGTGCTGGAAGACCGCGGGCACAGCGCCGAGGGTTTCCAGGCCCGGCAATTGACCGCCGATATCGTCAATGAATCAGACCTGATTCTGGTCATGGAAAAACAACATGTGAATCAGGTGCTGAAGATTGCCTCGCACGCCCGAGGCAAAGTATTTCTTCTCGGCAAGTGGCAGAGCGAACGAGAAATACAGGATCCGTATCGTCAAGGTAAGGCCGCTTTTATACATGCCCATGCATTGATTGAAGATGCTGTTAGCTCGTGGGCGCAGCGCCTCGGACATTGATGAATATTCTTCAGATCAGTGAATGGTAAGAAAGACTTATGCAGTTACCGTCAGTAATCGCCAACCGTGATAACGATCAAGACAGTATTGATCTTCTCGGCATATTCGGCAGTTTGATCGACCAGAAATGGTTGATCGGTGCATTCACCGGTGCATTCATGGCCGCTGGTGTTGCCTACGCGGTATTGGCGACGCCGGTGTACCTGGCGAACGCGCTGGTTCAGGTCGAACCGAAAAAGAACGACATGCTCGGCTTTTCCGACCTCAGCAGCATGCTCGGCGGGCAATCGCCGTCGGTGACCGAAATCGGCATCATCAAGTCCCGCGCGGTGATCGGCAAAACTGTCGACGACCTGCGCCTGGACATCGACGTCACCCCCAACACCTTCCCGGTGGTCGGCGGTTTTCTCGCCCGGCGTTATCGCGGCGAAACCGAGTTCAGCGTGGCGCCGCCGCGTTTTGGCTTCAACAGCTACGCCTGGGGCGGCGAGCGTCTGGAGTTTACCCGGCTCAATCTGCCCAAAGAGTTGTTGGGCAAGAAGCTCACCCTGGTGGCTGGCGAACAACAGCACTTTCAGTTGCTCGATGACAACGACAACCTGTTGGTCGAGGGCGTCGCCGGCGAAGCCTTCGCCCAGGACGGCGTCGAGGGTTTGGTCGAGCGCCTGCAAGCCAACCCGGGTACTCGCTTTGAAGTGGTGCGCAATCCACGGATCGTGACCATTCAGGGTTACCAGGATGCGCTGGATATCTCCGAGCAAGGTAAAGAGTCGGGAATTATCCGTCTGGCGCTGGCCAGCGCCGATGCGGCCGAGGCGGTGAAGATCCTCAACAAGATCGCCGCGCTCTACGTCGATCAGAACGTGCGCCGCACCTCGGCGGAAGCGGCGCAAAGCCTGGCGTTCCTGCAAAGTCAGTTGCCGCAGGTCAAGCGTGATCTGGCCAAGGCCAGCGATGCGCTCAACGCGTATCAGACCCACGGCAAGACCGTGAACATTTCCCTGGAAACCCAGTCGGTGCTCGGTCAGTCCGTGGCGCTGGAAACGCGGATTTCCGAGCTGAAAATGCAGCAGGCGGAAATGGATCGCAAGTTCACCAAACAGCATCCGGCATATCGCGCCTTGATGTCGCAGATCGGTGAGTTGACCCAGCAGCAGAAGTCGCTGGAAGGCAAGGTCGGTGATCTGCCGGCCACGCAGCAGGAGCTGCTCAACCTGACCCGGGATGTGGAAGTGGCTTCGCAGATCTACACGCAGTTGCTGAACAAATCCCAGGAATTGGACATCGTCCGCGCCGGGGCGGTGGGCAATGTGCGCCTGATCGATCCGGCGGATGTTGACCTGAGCAGCCCGGTCAAACCGAAAAAAGCCCTGATCGTGCTGATCGCAACGTTCCTCGGCGCCTTTCTCGGCGTAGCCCTGGTGCTGTTGCGCAAATCCCTGAGCAAAGGTCTGGAAGGCCCGGAAGCCATCGAACAGCTCGGGCTGCCGGTGTACGCCTCGATTCCCTACAGCGCCTTGCAGCGCGACGAGGACACGAAAAAGGGCCGGGCCAAAATCACCGCAGAAACACCGGCCTATCTGCTGGCGCTGCGCAACCCGACCGACTTGTCCATCGAGTCGATCCGCAGCCTGCGCACCTGCCTGCATTTCGCCGCGCTGGATTCGACCAACAACCGCATCATGATCTCCGGCCCCAGCCCGCAGGTCGGCAAGACCTTCGTCTCCTCCAACCTCGCCGCGGTCATGGCGCAGAGCGGTCAGCGCGTGTTGCTGATCGACGCCGACATGCGCAAGGGCCACTTGCACAAGACGCTGAATGTACCGATCGCCAATGGCCTGTCGGACCTGCTGGTCAAGCGCTGCAGCATCGAGCAGGCGATCAACACGGTGGAAATCGACAACCTGCACTTCATCAGCCGTGGTCAGGTTCCACCGAATCCTTCCGAGTTGTTGATGCACGCCAACTTCCGCGATTTGCTCGCCGAGCTGAGTCAGCGCTACGACGTGGTGATCATCGATACGCCGCCACTGCTCGCGGTTACCGACGCGGCGATTGTCGGGCGTGAAGCCGGGATCAGCCTGATCGTCACGCGGTTTGCGGTAAACCCGGCCAAGGAAATTGAAGCGACCATTCGCCGCTTCGCGCAGAACGGCATCGAGCTCAAGGGCGCGGTGTTCAACGGCGTCGAGAAGCGCGCTGCCAGCTACTACGGCAATGGCAGCTATGGCTATTACAACTACGAATACGCGTCGGACAAATCCTGAAATCAGGGGCGTTCCAACAGGCATGAAAGTGGGTGGGTTGTGAAGAAAATACTGCACGTGGCTGAAACGATAAAAGGTGGGGTCGCCACCGTTATCCGCACCATCTCGGCGTCGCCCGAAGGCCAGGATTCGAATTACGAGCTGGTCTATCTGGTGCCGCTCGACCAGAAACAAGAGCTGCACGGCATTGATGCACAGCAGATTCGCACGTTCGAACGCAGCGGGCGTGATGTGCGTTCGCTGCTGCGTTTTGCCTGGCAACTGACCCGGGTGATGCTCAAGGAAAAACCCGATGTGGTGCATTTGCACAGCACCTTTTCCGGGGTGATCGGCCGCGTGGTCTGTGTGCTTCTGCGACCGTGGCGCAAGCCGAAAATCGTCTACTGCCCGCACGCCTTTTCGTTCCTGATGGAAAGCTCGCCGACCAAGCAGAAGATCTACGCATGGATCGAGCGGGTCCTGCAGAGAGTCACCGACGTGATTATCTGCGTCAGCCGCTACGAGATGGACAAGGCTGCGCGGTTCGGCATTCAGCGCTCGCGCATGAAGCTGATCTACAACGGCATCCACCAGCGCGACGAGGCGCCGAAGGCCGAGAGCCCCGCGCCGATTCATCTGCTGTTCGTCGGTCGTCTCGATTACCAGAAAGGTTTCGACGTGCTGCTCAAGGCCTTCGCCAAGGTGCAGCGAAGTGATCTGAAACTGACGGTGGTCGGCAGTGCGGTCAACGAGGACACGGTCGAGTGCCCCGAGATGGACGCGGTCGAGTACCTGCCGTGGGTCACGCCGGCCGAAGTGCAGGCGCTGTATCAACAGGCCGACGCGCTGATCGTTCCGAGCCGCTGGGAAGGTTTTGCCATGGTGCCGCTGGAAGGCATGGCCATGGGCTTGCCGGTGATCGCCAGCAACTGCACGTCACTGCCCGAACTGGTCACCCATGAAGTGTCCGGCTACGTCTTTCCCACCGGTGATCATCAGGCGCTGGCCGACGTGCTGGCGCGAATCCAGAAGCCGCGGTTGCTCGACCTCGGCAGCGAAGGCCGGAACATCGTGCGCGAGCGCTTCAGTGCCGCGCTGATGATCCGCCAGACCTACGACGTGTATTGCGCTCCCACTTATTAAGTAGAACTCAAGCTTATGAACGTAACGATTTTGCATGGCTACAGTGCCTCCAACTCCGGTGACGGCCTGCTCGTCGATCTGGCCATCGCGTTGGTGCAGCGCAACTTTGGCGAAGACACCGCGATCAATGTCGTGGCCTCCGACCCGCAGTCTTTCGCCTACCTGCCGCACCCGCGTTTCGATGCGCCGGTGATGGCGGCCAAGGGCCTGGGGCGGGTCAAGCAGGCGGTGTTTCTCAATCAGTCGTATGCCGGGCTGGCGGATCTGCTGCGCAAGACCGATCTGATCGTCGGCGTCGGTGGCGGCTACATGCGCTCCAAAAGCGCCTTCGAACACATCAAGCTGAAACTCGGCCACGCCAAGCAACTGGAAACGGCGATCCTCAGCAAAGTGCCGTCGGTGTACCTGCCGCAAAGCATCGGTCCGTTCCATGGCGAGAGCCGCCAGATCGTCGATCACTACGCCAGCGCTGACGCGGTGTTCGTGCGCGATAACCGCTCCTCGGCAATGTTCGATGCCTGTGAAAACGTCTACCGCGCGCCGGATCTGGCGGTGCAGTCGTTGGCCAGCAAGATTCTTCAGCAGCCGAAGTTCACCCGCTGTGCCGCGTCGCCGGCCACTGTGTGCGTGGTGCTGCGCAAGCCGCCGGAGTGGAGCAAGGACAAGAAGGTCGCCTACGTCGCCAACCTGAAGTTGCTGCTGCAGCGCCTGAAGAACAAAAGCAAAGTGGTCTGCGCGGTGCAGAGCGCCGTTCGCGGCAACGATGACGGTGCGTTCTATCGCGAACTGGGCATCACCGAGGACCTGCTGTCGTTGAAGGCGACGATTGCCAAATATCAGCCGGACCTGGTGATCTCGGTGCGTCTGCACGGCGCCATCGAGTCGCTGCTGTCCGGTGTCCCGGCGTACCACATCAGCTATGAGCGCAAAGGCTTTGGCGCCTATCAGGACATGGGCGTGGAAGACTGGGTGATCAACGGTGGCGACATCAATGTCGACCAGATCATCGACACCGTGTATGCGCCGAATGCCCTGTCGAACTTCGGCAAGCGCCTGACCGACACTTGCCGCGAAATCGAAGCCAAGACGGTGATGATGGACGAGATCATCAAAGGCGTCGTTCGATGATATTTCGCTTGCTGCTGCGCGGCGGAGCCTTGGGCGCGAAGTTTCTGCTGGTGTTGGCCATCACCCATTACCTGGGCTACGAAGCGCTGGGGTTTTATGGCGTGGTGGTCGCGGCGTCGCTGATCGCTTCGAAGTTCTACAGCGTTGGTTTCAGTTCCGAGATCAATCGGTTGATCAGCGTTGGCGGCAGCTCGCGGCGGGTGGTCGACAAAGTCCTGTTGCTGTACCTGGCGGTGGGGCTGCTGCTGTCGCTGGTCACGGTGGGGATTTACTCGCTGTTTCAGCAGGTCGAGGCGAGCACCGCGCTGATCCTCTGCGTGACGCTGGTGCTGCTCACCGAACACCTGTCGTTCGAGATCAACTCGTTCGTGTTTTCTGCGCAGAAAGCCACCGCGGGCGCGCTGCTGTTCTTCATCAAGACCGGTCTCTGGGCGTTGCTGGCGGTGGGCGGGATGATGCTCGACTGGGTCTCCGGCATTGCCAGTGTGCTGTGGCTGTGGGTGGCCGCCAACGTGTTGGTGATCGTCGCTGGTTACCTGATCGTGGTGAACGTGCACAAGGGCCGGGTCAGCGAAGCACTGACAACCGCGACCGTGTGGAAAGCCGGGTTGCCGTTTTATTTCGGCACGGGGTTGATCGCCTTGAGTCAGTCCGTCGAGCGCTTCCTGATTGCCGATCTCGAGCCCTACGCCAGCTTGGGTAAATATGTGTACGCGTGGTCTGCGGCGAACACTTTGCAGGCGCTGTCCTACGCGGTGGTGGCGGTGGTGGGGATTCCGGTGCTGGCCAAGCGGTTTCAGGCGGATCAGCAGGCGTTCACGGTCACCCATTTGTTCGTCAACAAATGGGTGATGCGCTCGCTGCTGGTGTCGGCGGCGGTGGCGGTGCTGATCTATCTGTTCTTCAACGTGGTGCTCGATTACGTCGCCAGCAGCGTGCCGCGTCCGGATAACGCGATCCTCGGTGTACTGATTTTTTCCTTTGCCCTGCGGGCCATCGGCGACATCGTCTGGGGCGGTCTGATCGCTTCGAAAAACAGTCGAGTGTCATTCGCCAGCGCGGCGATTTGCTTGCTGGTGTCGGTGCCGGTCAGCTACCTGCTGATCAAGCACTATTCGATTTATGGCGCGGCGTGGGGCAATGTCTTCGCGATCATCGTGCAGCTTGGCGTGATTGCCGTGTTGACCCGGGCGACCCGCGTAAAAGGGGCGCTGGCATGGGGTTGAAGTTGCCGTGCATCGAGTTTCGCGGCCGCAAACTCGATTCCTCGCTGTCGTTCCTGATTCTGTTCACCGGGTTGTTTCTGTCGGTGGCGATGCCGCTGTTGATCCCGCGTGCTCCGGGGCCGGATGCGATGACGTTGTGGTCGTCCTATGCGCGGGCCGACAACTGCAATTTCTGGAACCCGTTCTCGCCGGATCGCTCTTCCTACGAGTGTTCGGCGTTCCTGCTGCGGCCCACCGGGATCAACCTGACCAACGCCTGGGCCTACGGGATGTTCTGCAACTTCTTCCTCACGGCGATTCCGGTAGTGGTGTTTCGGCGCATGCCGCTGGCGATCTTCGGCACCCTGTGTTTGTGGGGGATTGTGCGTTCGTTCTTCCTGGAAAACCTGACCAAGGAAATCATCGTTTCGGTGGCGGTGCTGAGCATCTTGTTCAGCTCGCTGACGCGCAAATACCGCGGCGGTTTTTTTCTGTCGGCGGTGATCTACGGCGTGCTGATCCGGCCTTACTGGATTCTGTTTTCGTTGTCGTGGGTCGGCGTCTGCGTGATGAAGAAGTATGTGTCGCGCTTCACCTTCTTCCTGATGCTGTTCCTGTTTTACCTGGCGGTGGCCATGGCGATCCAGCTGGCGCTGGGGTTTCCGGTGTCATCGATTCGCGCCAGCAACAACGAGTTGCGCACGGCCGGGGAAGAGGGTTCGAAATCGCTGATCGTCTCTTGGCTCAGCGGCAGTGACTTCGTCTCGCAGGCGCTGGACTCGATGATCATTTTCTTCCGGCTGTCATTCCCGGTGGAGCTGATTCTGTTGTCCGGGCCGGGCCAGGTGATCTTTGTGGCGCTGATGATCATGACCGCGCTGCTGCTGTTCAAAGTCATCACTTCCACCGACTACAAAGGCGCACCGATCGAGACCAAACCCAAGGAACTGATCGCGATTCCGCTGGCGTTTCTGTTGGTGCAAGGCTTGTTCGAGCCGGATTTCGGTTCCTTCGCCCGGCACTTTTCCATGGTGGTGCCGGTGTTGTTTGTTGGCCTCGGCCTGATGTTGCGCGCGAACAAGCCGGTGCGGGTTGAATCACGAGTTCTGAATTGAGGCAGGTGTTTATGTCGAGCAAGAAAAAATCGCTGGAGATCGAAACCCTGCGGGGTCTGGCGTGCCTGCTGCTGGTGCTCTATCACGTTATTGGCCCGTTGGGCGGAGGGTTGAAAATCGATCTCGGCTCGCCGTTCCGGGTGATCGCCGACTCGATGGTGTACGTGCGCATGCCGCTGTTCACTTTCATTTCCGGCTACATCTATTCGATCTACAAAATTCGCGGCAATGACTTTTCCGCGTTCTTCAGCGGCAAGGTACGACGGCTGATCGTGCCGCTGTTTTGCGTCGGTGTGCCGTTCTCGGTGTTGCAGGCGGTGGGGCCGGGGGTGAACAAGGATGTCGGCGTGATCGATGCCTTGTTGTCGTTCTGGGTACCGGTCAATCACTTCTGGTTCCTGCAGGCGGTGTTCATCATTTTCATGTTCGTCGGGCTGCTGGAATGGCGCGGGATGCTGCGCTCGATGACGCGCTTGTATCTGCTGTTCGCCTTCGCTGCGGCGGTGTTTCTGTTGCCGCCGTTCAAGCTCGATGCGTTCGGCATCAATGGCGCGATTTACCTGCTGCCGTTCTTTGTGGCGGGGATGATCGGCCAGGAAAATGTCGAGGCGTTGAAGCAGCGGTTCAAGGTGGTCGGGCCGCTGGTGTTTGTGTTGATTTCGTTGACGCTGCTGTACGTGGCGGCGATTGACCGTGAGTTGATCGTCGACCGCCGCAGCCTGATCGGTCTGACCGTGGGGTGTGTGTCCTGCATTGCTTTGCTGTCGAGTGACATGCGCTCGAAGTGGCTGACCTGGCTGGGCGGCTACTCTTACGCGATCTTTCTGTTCCATGTGCTGTTCGCGGCGACTTCGCGGTTTGTCATGGGGCGGCTGGGTGTGAAAGACGAAAGCATTCTGGTGCTCAGCGGACTGCTGTTTGGTCTGTTGGGGCCGGTGGTGCTGTCGATGATTTTCAGCCGCTTCAATGTCACTTCGGTGCTGTTTCTCGGGGAGCGTGCGGCGAAGAAGAAGCCAGCGGTTGGCGTTACTCCGGTGGTGCCGGCCAATAGCTGAAAAGCTTCGCGAGCAAGCCCGCTCCCACAGGGATTGTGTGAGTTGCCGAGATCCAATGTGGGAGCGGGCTTGCTCGCGAAGGGGCCATTCCAGAC